>CALKKN010000091.1 GCA_937995275.1 uncultured Lysobacterales bacterium
CCTGTTCGCTGGGCGACAGCGTGGTGAAGATGTTCAGTCCCTCGCTGCGCAAGTCTTCTTCCCGGTACACCTGGCCCAACTGACGGCGCACCAGGTCGACGAAGGCCGGGTAGCGGCTGCCGCGCGACTGCGGCGTGTCCATCACCGCCAGCGGCGCGGCGCGGGCCGCGCGGGCTTCGCCGGGGGTCAGCAGGCCGGTCTCTTCGAAGGCCTGCAGCACCTGGTCGCGCCGCTGCCGGGCCCGCTCGGGGTGCCGTCGGGGGTTATAGTACGACGGTCCTTTGACCAGGCCGATCAGGAGGGCGATTTGCTGGGGTTCCAGGCGCTCCAGGGGCTGATCGAAGTAGAACAGGCTGGCCCGCCCGAAGCCGTGAACCGCGTACGCGCCCTGCTGGCCCAGGAACACCTCGTTGATGTAAGCCTCGAGGATTTGGGCCTTGTCGTAGTGGTACTCGAGCAGCAGGGCCATGATGGCTTCGTTGAATTTGCGCGACAGCGTCCGGTCATCGGTCAGGAAGAAGTTTTTGACGAGCTGCTGGGTCAGCGTGCTGCCGCCCTGCACCGCGCGCCCGGCCCTGAGGTTGGCCCAGGCCGCCCGGGCCACACCGCGCAGATCGATGCCGGGATGCTGCTTGAACTGACGGTCTTCGACAGCCTGCAGGCCCGTTACCAGCAGCGGCGGCACGTCCTCGATCCTGACCAGCGTGCGGTCTTCCTTCTGCAGCGGGTAGATGGAGGCGATCTCGGCCGGATCCAGGCGCACCAGGCTCACCGCGGCGCCGCTGGTTGGATCCCGCAGGCGGTCGACCACGCCACGGGCCAGGCGGGCCTCGATCCGGCGACCGTCCTCATTGCCGTCGGGGAATTGGAAGGGGCGTCGGTAGATGTCGACGGCAGTGCCCGCAACCCGGTACTGGCCGGGCCGCGACACCTCGCTGCTGCGCCGATACCCGCACAGGCGGAGTTCGAGCTCCAGGTCGGACAGCGTCAGGGGAGCGCCCGGGTACAACGCCAGCGGCCGCGCATACACGCGGCTGGGCAGATCCCACTTGCGGCCCTCGAACTCGCTGGTCACCTGGTGGTTGAGGTATACCACCCAGGGGAGCATCACACCCAGGACAACGCCGCCCAGCAGGAGCAGCGTCCGCCAGGCCCGCCCCCACCAGCGGCCGGCTGCGGGCGCCGGTCGTTTACGGCCCCACAGCGGCTTACGTTTTTTCGCTTTGCCCATGCGGGAAATATACCCTGTCGGCGGGTGACATCACCCAGTGCATTGACCATAATGGGCGGATTTAGCCCTCCAGGCACCCGATGACCAGACTTTCGCCCGATCAAGAAAGCGCGCCCGAGTCGCTGGCGACAATTCTACTCGATTGGCGCCGCCGGGAGCCGGTTCGGCCCCTGTTGCTGAAACGCCGGGACCTCGAGTTGCCGGCGCGCTGCGAGGATGCCCTGGGCGCCTTGCTGGAAGACCTGCAAAGCCAATCTGACGGACCCCTGGTACTGTCGGTGCTGAGCAACGCCGAGGCCGATCTCAACCCCTTTGCGGGGCTGGCCGCCAGCGGCGTGGAGACCCCCTTTGGCCCGACCCTGGCCAACCTGGTCGCCCTGCTCGGCCCGGGGGAGGTTCACGAATGGAATGCCTGGCCACGGCATCTGACCCTGCTGTCGCCCGCGGCCGTCGAGGCGCTGGCCCAGCCAGACACCACGGCCGCGAATGCACTGGCCCGGCTGCGCGAGGCGGGCGGCCGCCTGCTGCTGGCCGACAGCATCTTCCTCCCGGATTCGCGGGCGGACCTGTTCACGGCCGTCGATCTCCAGCCGCATGAACAGCGCCGCCCACCGGCCTGGGGCGCCTTGACGGAGCGCCTCGACACCTGGCTCAGATCGGGTGTCGACCTGGAGGACCCGCAGCTGCAGCAGGACCTCGACCGGTTCGCGACCGCCAGCGCGCCGATCACGGTGCATGTCACCCACAGTTGGGGCGGCGGCGTGGAACGCTGGGTGGAGTCGTTCATCGAGGCCGATACCGAAGATCTCGACTTCCAGCTGAGGGCCGAGGGGCCGGAAACCGGCAAGGGCTGCGGCCAGCGCCTGGCGCTTTACCTGGGCAACCGGCTCGAGGCGCCGGTCGCCAGTTGGTGGCTGCAACCCCCCATCCGGTCCACCGCGGCGCACGATGCGGGCTACCGGGAGATCCTCCGCAACGCCCTCGAGCGCATCGGCGCGGGACGGGTTATCGTGTCCTCGCTGGTGGGTCACAGCCTCGATGCGCTGGCGACGGGGTTGCCCACGCTGCAGGTGCTGCACGACTACTTTCCGCGCTGGCCGCTGCTGGGTGTCCACCCCGGCCCCTACCTGGCGGACGGAAAGCCGGTCGAACTGCGCCGGGCCCTGGGCGATCACCGTCTTCTCCCCGAATTCAGGGACCGTGACGCCGCCGGCTGGGAGGCACTCGGTCGGCGCTGGCGGGAAGCAGTGGTCCGCAACGGGGTGCGCGTTGCGGCCCCCAGCGGGTCCGTGGTCGAATTGCTTGGCCGCCTGGACCCGGCGTGGCCAACGGCTCAGATCGAGATCATCCCCCACGGGCTCCAGCCCTTGCCGGGACCCCGGGCGATCATGTCAAAAGAACGCGCGGACGGAAGGCTGCGGCTCGTCATTCCCGGCCGCATCCAGGAGGGCAAGGGCCGGCAGCTGCTGCTGGAAGCCCTGCCCGAACTGACCCGCCACGCCCGGGTCTGCCTGCTGGGCTCGGGCAAGGATGGCGAGCTGTTTTTCGGCCGGCCCGAGGTGGACGTGATCGTGCAGTACCGCCGCGAGGACCTGGCCGAAACGCTTGAGGGCCTGGGCCCGCACGTCGCCGCACTGCTGTCCGTCGTGCCCGAGACGTTCAGCTACACCCTCTCGGAAATGCAGTATCTGGGGATTCCGGTGATCGGAACCCGCGTCGGCAGCCTGGTCGAGCGCATCGGCGATGGAGAAACCGGCTGGCTCATCGAGCCCACTGCCGAGGCCCTGGTCGCCTGCGTTCGCCGCCTGGCCGGCGAGGTTAGGCTCATCGACGGCGCACGCGAGCGCCTGAGCGCATTGGACCCGCCGGACACCACCCGGATGGTGGAACGCTACCAGGCGCTGTGCAGGCCCGGCCCGGCGCCCCGCCTGGTGGGTCGGGAAGCGGGCGTCACGGCAGTGCAGGCAGCCGCGCTCGCGTTCCAGAACTACGAATTGGCCGAAAAGAACCGCCTGCTGCACGACCGCACGGCCGATCTTCAGGCGGAGGTCGAAAAACGCAGTGAGTGGGCCGAGGAGCGCGAGCGTGCCCGTCAGGAGGAGGTGGAGCGACGCATCCGCTGGGTCGGAGACCTGGAGGCGCGCCTCGAGGAACGGTTCATGGAACTTCAGGCGGCCCGCGATGCCCTGGACCGGAAGCAGGCCATGCTCAACCGCCTGCAGGCCCGGCACGACTGGGTGCTGGCCAGCCGCTCCTGGCGCTGGACGCGTCCATTCCGCGTGGGCGGGCGCATGGCCGCCAACCTGCGCGCGGCCGGGGCGGCCAACCCTTTCCGCTGGCCCACGCTCGTCTCCCAATCGGTGCGCACAATCCGCACCCACGGCCTGCGAGGCGCACTGCTTTGCGCCCAGTTCAAGCAGCAGTCCTGGGCGCCGGAACCGATTGACACGGAGAATCCGGAAGCGGACGGCAGCCCGGACGCACCGCCGCGATTGCCCTATCCGGAGCAGCCGACCGTGTCGATCGTGATACCGGTGCACAACAAGTGGGTGTACACGGCCGCCTGCCTGAGATCACTGGCCGACACGCCCTGCCGGATACCATTCGAAGTCATCGTGGTCGACGACCAGTCGACGGACGAAACGGCCGACCGACTCGCAGGCATCGACGGTCTGGTCCACGTCCGCAATGAAAGAAACCTCGGATTCGTGGAGACGTGCAACCGGGGCGCCGAGCTGGCGCGCGGCAACTACGTCGTCATGCTGAACAACGACACCGAAGTCCTGGAAGGCTGGCTGGAAGCGCTCTTGGAAACGTTCGAACACTTCCCCGATGCGGGTCTGGTCGGGGCCCGCCTGGTTTACCCCGATGGCAGGCTGCAGGAATCAGGCGGCATGGTATTCCGCGATGGTTCGGGCTGGAACTACGGCCGCAATGACGATCCCGAGCGGCCGGAGTACCGGTACGTGCGGGAGGTGGACTACTGCTCCGGGGCGTGCGTGGTGCTGCCCACCACCCTGTTCCGCGAACTCGGCGGCTTCGACAGGCACTACGCGCCGGCCTATTACGAGGACACCGACCTGGCCTTCCGCGTTCGGGCGCGCGGCCTGCGGGTGTTCGTCCAGCCTGCCGCGACCATCGTGCACCACGAAGGCGTCACATCGGGCACGGACCTGGGCAGCGGCACGAAGCGCTTCCAGGGAATCAACCGCAAAAAATTCCTGAAACGCTGGCGCACCGAGCTGGAGCGTTACCCCGAGCCCGTTGTGGCTCCGGAGGATCGGCGGAACGTCCGCCGGGCGCGGGATCATCGGCTCAAGGGACGGATACTGGTCATCGACGCCTGCACGCCCGAACCCGACCAGGATTCGGGCAGCCTGCGGCTACGTTACCTGATGGAGTGCTTCAGGGAACTGGGCTATGGCGTGACGTTCCTGCCGGACAACCGCGCCCCGGCCGGGCGCTACACGACCGACCTGCAGCAGGACGGCGTCGAAGCCGTCTACAAACCGTGGATCAGCTCGCTGGAGCGTTTTTTCACCGACCGGGCCGGCGAATTCGACTTCGTGATGATCAGCCGTCACTACGTGGCTGCACGCTACCTGTCCCTGCTGAAACGCCACTGCCCGGAAACGCGATTCCTGTTCGATACGGTCGACCTGCACTATCTGCGGGAAGAGCGCCTGGCGGAGCTCGAGAACAGCCTGTCGCTGCAGCGCGCCGCCGCCCAGACCCGGCGCTCCGAACTCAGCGTCATCGAGGCGGCGGACGCCACGCTGGTGGTCAGCCCGGTCGAAAAGGCGGTGCTGCGGGACGCGGCGCCCGACGCCAAGGTGCACGTGATCTCAAACGTGCACGAGGTGGTCGGCA
>CALKKN010000092.1 GCA_937995275.1 uncultured Lysobacterales bacterium
ATCCACCTCGACGGCCAGGCACAGCCCGTCGTTCATCGTAACCGCCAGGGGCTGGGCGCCCCCCATGCCGCCGAGGCCGGCCGTGACGACCAGCCGCCCCGCCAGGCTCCCGCCGAAGTGCTGGTTGGCGCATTCGGCAAAGGTTTCGTAGGTCCCCTGGACGATGCCCTGGGAGCCTATATATATCCAGGAACCGGCGGTCATCTGGCCGAACATGGTCAGCCCCTTGGCTTCGAGGTCGCGGAAAACGTCCCAGTTGCCCCAGCGCGGAACCAGGTTGGCATTGGCGATCAGCACGCGCGGCGCCTCCTCATGCGTGCGGAACACGCCGACGGGCTTACCGCTCTGCACCAGCAGCGTTTCGTCGTTTTCCAGCCGCCTGAGCGTTTCGACGATGGCCCGGTAACAGTCCCAGTTGCGGGCCGCCTTGCCGGTGCCGCCATAGACGATGAGTTCGTCCGGCTTTTCGGCGACATCGGGGTCGAGATTGTTCATCAACATTCGTAGCGCGGCTTCCTGGTGCCAGCCCCGACAACTCAGCGTCGTGCCGCGCGGAGCGTGTATCGGGGCGCCCGGCCCGGCCTTGTAATTTTCCGTTTGAGCACTCATCATCCTGTCTGTCGATCTTGTCTTCGAAAGGACCTTTCATTATAGAGGAACCCGGCGCCAGCGGCCGGTTCTCCAGCCCCGGGCACGACTGCCGCGTGCCCCATCAGACAACCATCAAAGGACAACCGTGTGAACTCTCTGCTCACCCCCAGACCTTGGTACTTTTTCGTGGCCCTGGCATGTGCCGGCATGCTGTGCTACGCGCTCTACATCCAGCATTTCGACTTTATCGATCCCTGTCCGTTGTGCGTGATACAACGGATCGTGTACATGTGGATCGGCGGGGTGGCCCTGCTGGCGTTTGTCCTGAACCCGGGCGGGCCGTGGCGCTGGGTCTTCGGAACGCTCATCACGCTGGGCGGCCTGGCCGGCCTGGGTGTGGCCGGGCGGCACCTGTGGCTGCAGAGTCTGCCGCCGGACCAGGTCCCCGACTGCGGGATGGGCCTGAACTACATGCTGGAGACCATGCCCTTCACTCAGGTCCTGTCGGAGGTGTTCTACGGCTCGGGCGAGTGTGCCGACGTGTACTGGACCTTTCTGGGTCTGAGCATGCCGGGGTGGACGTTTCTCTGGTATCTGGCTTTCACACTGGGTACCATCACTGTCTTGTGGAAAGCGAAGGCGGCAAGGTCCTGAATCGCTGATGAATATTACTGCTTCTTCCAGCTCCCTGAGCCCCGTCCAGGAAGTCCACCCGGTCCGTGACTGGCGGCCCGGCTCGTGGCGTCAGTACGAGGCGCTGCAGCAGGCCAGCTACCCGGACGAGAAAGCGCTGGGCGCGGCGCTGGCGAAGCTGGCGGACCTGCCGCCGCTGGTAACCTCCTGGGAGATCCTGTCCCTGCGTGAGCAGATTGCCGAGGCGCAGGCCGGCAGGCGCTTCGTTCTGCAGGGCGGCGATTGCGCGGAGAACTTCGCGGAGTGCAGTTCGCCGCTGATCACCAACCGGCTCAAGGTACTGCTGCAGATGAGCCTGGTGTTGGTGCATGGGCTGCAGATGCCTGTGGTCCGGATCGGGCGTTTCGCAGGCCAGTACGCCAAGCCGCGCTCGTCAGATACTGAAACCCGCGACGGCAAGACGCTGCCGAGCTATCGGGGCGACCTGGTGAACTCGATCGACTTCAGCGAGGAGGCCCGCCGCCCGGACCCGGATCGTCTGTTGCAGGCGCATGCGTATTCGGCCAGGACGATGAATTTTGTCCGCTCGCTGGTCGATGGCGGGTTTGCCGACGTCCATCACACCGAGTACTGGGACCTCAGCTGGCTCGAGCATTCACCGCTGGCCGACGAATTCCACAAGCTGACCGAGAGCCTGGGTCAGTCGCTGCGCTTCATGGAGACCATCACCGGTCGAGACGTTGGCAGCCTGCGGCGGGTGGATTTCTTCACCTCGCACGAGGCGTTGCATCTGCCGTACGAGCAGGCGCAAACGCGCCAGGTGCCGCGCCAGTGGGGCTGGTTCAACCTCGGTACGCATTTCCCCTGGATCGGCATGCGCACGGCCGGCCTGGAAGGCGCCCACGTGGAGTTTTTCCGTGGCCTGAGGAATCCGGTCGGCATCAAGATCGGCCCGGGCGTCAGCCGCGAATGGTTGATCGGGTTGCTCGAGAAGCTCAATCCCGGGCGGGAGCCGGGACGCATGGTGTTGATCCACCGCATGGGCGAAGCCCAGATCGAGAGCCGCCTGCCTCCGTTGATCCGTGCCGTTCAGGACTCCGGCAGCCCCGTGCTGTGGGTCTCCGATCCCATGCACGGAAACACGGAATCGACCGGCGACGGCATCAAAACCCGGCGGTTTCACAAGATCATGCGTGAAATGGAACTGGCCTTCGACATTCACCGGGACAATCAGTCGCGGCTGGGTGGCGTTCATCTCGAACTGACTGGTGAGAACGTGACCGAGTGCACTGGTGGCGCGAGAGACCTGTCTGACGAAGACCTCAAGCGGGATTACAAGTCGACCGTCGATCCGCGGCTCAATTACGAACAGTCGCTTGAAATGGCCATGCTGATCGTCAGGAAGCACTCACTGAACGCAGCTTGAACCTTCTGTACCGTCAATACCGCCGCTGGCGGGGTTACCCGGGGCACAGCGCCGTGCGCCGGATGCTGGCCTGCTCGGTATCGCTGGCGGCCATGCTCTGGCTGAATGGGATCGAGGCGCAGGAAGGTGCGCTGGTACGGCACGAGGTCAGCTTTCCGGAACGCGACAACCAGTACGTGCGCGTCACCTCGACCTGGCCCGTCGGCGGATCGTCGGTGGAACTCGCCATGCCGTCCTGGACGCCCGGCTCCTACCTGATCAGGGATTTTGCAGCGCAGGTCGAGGACCTGCAGGCGCGCGGTCCGGAGGGACAGTTGCTCGACGTGCGCAAGACGTCAAAGAACCGTTGGCGGATCGAGACCCCGAATAGCGGGGAACTGACCGTCAGCTACCGGGTCTGGGCCGGCGAACTCAGCGTGTCGACCAGTTGGGTGGAGTCCGGGCAGGCGTTGCTGAACGGGGCGGGTATTTTTCTCTACAGCGAGCATTCGCGGCGCTGGCCGCAGCAGGTCCGGGTGCGCCTCCCCGAGGACTGGGCCGGCGTGTTCACCGCCCTGCCGGAATCCACGGAGCGCGGCGTGTTCGTGGCGCGCGACTACGACGAACTGGTGGACAGCCCGATCGCCGCCGGCAACATGCGCCGGTACCAATTTCAGGTCCGGGGATGGCCCTATGCGCTGGTGGTGTCGGGCACGGCCCCCCAGTGGAATGGCGAACGGGCGCTCGGCGACGTTGCGGCCATCGTCGAGGCCCAGCAGGAGTTCTGGGGGGGCAACCCCCTGGAGCGGGAATATCTGTTCCTCAACTTTTTCATGGGGCCATTCGGCGGCCTCGAGCACGACCACAGCACCGTGCTGATGTCCGACGCCTGGCGGCTGGCCGAAAAGAAGGAGTACATAAAGTGGCTCGGGTTGGTTTCCCACGAGTTTTTTCACGCCTGGAACGTGCGTCGCATGCGCCCCCAGGCCCTGGCCGACTACGATTATGATGCGGAGACGTATACGCGCGAACTGTGGCTGGCCGAGGGACTGACCAGCTACTATGACGATCTGCTGCTGTTCCGGGCCGGCGTGCTCGACGTAAGCGATTATTTCGAACTACTGGCGCAGGTCATCAGTACCTATGAGTCCATGCCGGGGCGGCAGGTCCGTTCTGCCGAACAGGCTTCGTTCGACGCCTGGATCAAGCACTACAAGCCCGACGACAACAGCATCAACAGCACGGTGTCGTACTATCGCAAAGGCGCCGTGATCGGTTTTGTGACGGACACGGCAATTCGGCGGGAGACCAACAACCGGTCCAGCCTGGACACCGTGCTGCGCCGGATGTACGCGCGATACGGACCGGACGGGCCGGGGAAGGGCGCCTATCCGCCGGGCGCCTTCGAAGCGGTGGTCGAGGAGGTAGCCGGCCCCGGAGTGCGCCAGTTCGTGGAATCGCTGCTGCGCAGCACCGACGACCCGGACGTCGACGGCGCCCTCGCATGGTACGGCCTGCGGCTGGACCGCACGCCCAAGCGGACCCAGCCGGACGGTGACGAGGCAACGCCGGGCGGCTTTGGCATCGTCTGGGATGCCACCGGGACCCGACTGCTGGCAGAGCAGGTCCTGCTCGGTTATTCGGGTGCCGATGCCGGTGTGATTCCCGGTGACGAGTTGATCGCGATCGACGGCGTTCGTATAACGCCCGAGGACCACGTTGCCCGCATTCAGCGGCTCCGGCCCGGGCAGATCGTCAAACTCACGTTGGCCCGCCACGAACGGCTGTTCACGCTGTCCGTGGACGTGCAGCAAGCGATCGCCGACACCTACGCGATTGTCGCGAGCACAGACCTCAAGCGGAGCGAGAAAAGGCGGCTCGAAGCCTGGCTCGGCCGGGACCTGCGGTTTGCCGACTAGCCGGCGGCCGGATCGCGCCGCAGCATTGTGGGAGCGGCTAAAGCCGCTCCCACAAGAGCCGCTTCTACAGGCTTCACGCAGCCTCGCCGGCTAGGCATCCTCGGCGCGGAGGCGTCCGGCGCGTTTGCGTTCGTGTTCCAGGAGGTGGATCTTGCGAATACGGATGGCCCCGGGCGTAACCTCGACCAGTTCGTCGTCCTCGATGAATTCCAGGGCCTGCTCCAGAGTCAGCTTCAGGGGAACCGTCAGCTGAACGGCGTCGTCCTTCAGGACGGTCCGGATATTGGTCAGCTGTTTGCCCTTCAGGGGATTTACCGTCAGGTCGTTGGAGCGGCTGTGAATGCCGATCACCTGGCCCTGGTAGACGTCCACACCGGGTTCGATGATCAGGCGACCGCGTTCCTGCAGGTTGAACAGGGCATAGGCCAGGGCCTTGCCGGTTCCTTTCGAGATCAGCACCCCGTTGTTCCGCTTCGATATGTCGCCCGGGTGCCAGGGACCGTAATGGTCGAACACGTGGAACATCAGGCCCGTTCCCGCCGTCAGCGTGCGGAATTCGGACTGGAAGCCGATCAGCCCGCGCGCCGGGATCAGGTAATCGAGGCGCACGCGTCCCTTGCCGTCGAGCTGCATGTTCCGCAGTTCGCCCCGCCGCTCGCCCAGCCGCTCCATGATGGCGCCCTGGTAATCCGATTCCAGGTCCACGACCAGCTGCTCGTAGGGTTCCTGGCGGCCTTCGTCCGTTTCGTGGATGATGACCTCCGGCCGGGATATGGCCAGTTCGTAACCCTCGCGGCGCATGGTTTCGATCACGATGGACAGGTGCAGTTCACCGCGGCCCGATACCTTGAAGCGTTCCGGGTTCTCGGTGTCTTCCACGCGCAGCGCCACGTTGTGGCTTGCCTCGCGCTGCAACCTTTCCCTGAGCTGGCGGCTGGTCAGGTACTTGCCCTCGCGGCCGGCAAAGGGTGAATTGTTCACCCGGAAGGTCATGCTGATGGTAGGTTCGTCAACGGTCAGGGCCGGCAGGGCTTCGGGCGTGCCGCGATCACACAAGGTATCGGATATCTGGAGATTCTCGATACCTGTCACGGCGATAATGTCGCCGGCTTCGGCAGAAGGCACTTCAACACGCTTCAGGCCGTGGAAGCCAAGCACCTGCAAGACCCTCGCGTTGCGCTGCCTGCCGTCACAATCGATCACGCAGATCTGCTGATTGGGCTTGACGCTGCCTCTTTGCACGCGCCCGATTCCGATCACGCCGACGTAAGCGCTGTAAT
>CALKKN010000093.1 GCA_937995275.1 uncultured Lysobacterales bacterium
ACGAGCGCGTTGGCTGCCGCGCGCGTCGCACAGTAGAGTGCTTGCGGGGGTTGCGGCCGCATCGCGCCGGCGCTGGTATTGATGACCACCTGCCCGGATTTTTGTGCGACCAACGGGGGGACAACGGCCTGGAGCGCGTAAAACACGGTCTTGAGGTTTCCCTCGTACACGGTATCGAGGTCCTTTTCCTTCCCCGTCAGGACACTGGCGTTGACGTGGGTTCCGGTCCGTATGCAGGCGGAATCGAAGCCGCCGAAAGCCTCGTTGGCGCGATCGACCAGCTTCAGGAAGGTCTCGGGGTTGGTCTGGTCCTCGGTGCCTGGCACCACCTCGACCTTCGCGCCGAGCTCGCGCAGTTCCTTGACCAAATTCTCGTCCCGGGCATCGCCGAGAACGAGGTCGTGATTCCGGCGTACCATCTCGCGGGCCAGGGCCGGCATCATGTGGTTCCACGAGTCGAAAAGAATGGTGACCCGCTTCTTGCCGGAGCCTTCTGCCTGCGCATAGACGTTCGAAGGTTGCATGCCGAGCGCGGCCGCACCAGCGATTCCCGCCAGGCCCATGCCGCCCATGAGCAGGAAGTCGCGGCGGGAAGCCTCGACCGTGACCTCCTCATCCTGTTCGTCAATTACATCGCGTCTGTCATGATCTTTGTTCACCCTGAACCTCCTAATCGTGCGCCCGTGCGGGCATTGATCCTGTTCGCGCATTACCGCGCCCAAGGCGCCGCTTGCCTCACCTGTTCGTGTGAATCCCTCCCGTTGGAGAGATTGTCCAAGTCATGGCCGGTCCGGCCATCCATCGAGCCTGATAGCGCTCTTGCGGATAGTCTTGGTCAGGTAATCGGGCGGTTTTTGTCCTTTTCGGCCAACTTGCTTGATAATGATTAAAAATCCGGCTTTTTTTTGATGTCACAATCTGAGCAGGAGTGAACAGACACGGGAGGATCGAGTCCCCGCCGCCAGCATGACTTCGTCGCCACCGCTCATTCGTTTCTCGCATCCAATGGCGTTCCAGATGTATCTCCGCCGGCTCGGCGCACCCGTGGATCGGTACTTGCGCCGCAACGGCCTGCCCACGCTCTGCGAAGATCCCGATGTTTTTGTTCCGGTGATGCGCGTGTGGGCGTTTTTCGACGAGGAATCACGCTCGGAAGACCCTCTGCTGGGCTGGCACGTAGGGGAATTCGTCGGAGATCACGCCCTCAATGCGAGTCTACTGCAGAAGATCGAGCACGCCCCGACGCTTCTTGGTGCGATCCAGAAATTGACGGCCCTCGTTCGAACGGAGGGAACCGACATCGATATCGGCATTTTCGAGCGTCGCGACGACATCCTGTTCTACACGCACTACTGGGGGCGGCGGGAAATGCCCGGCTACCATGTGTCGCAGGCTTATCAGTTGTCGGTGTTCTTCGACCTGATCCGATTCTTTCTCGGGAGTAAGTGGCGGCCCGAAGAAATGGGCCTGGAAGCGGCACAGGTCTCCGCCGAACTGCGGAGACGATTGCCCCACACCCGCATCCTGGTATGCCAGCCTTTCGGCTACATCGCAATCCCGAGAAAGTTGCTGTACCACCCGGCACGCCAAACCGTCCCGACCAGCGACGGGGCGCTCGACCCGGCCACCAATGAATATTTCGACTACCTCCAGCAGCTTCGCGAAGTGATAAAGGCGTACTTGTCAGAGGGATACGTGTCCGAGAAATTGGCTGCCGGGCTGATGGATACCTCGGTGCGTTCCTTGACGCGGGCGCTGGCTCTCCACGGCATCACGTATGGAAAACTGGTCGATGACGTCCGATTCGAGGTGGCAAAGGCATGCCTTAGGAATCCGGATGCGCGGATCATCGATATCGCCCGGTCCAACGGCTTCAGGGACCAGGCCAACTTCACGCGGATGTTTCGCCGCATCAGCGGTATTACCCCGGGCCAGTTCCGCCGACTGCTGAGAACCGAGGGCACGGAACTGGGCCCGCCCTGAGCAGGTAAGTCACTTTCAATCCAACCCGATTTATTCCAGACTGTACGGATGCGGAACCTGGAAGCCGAACAGTCATGAGCAAGACCAAAGCCGACGCGGAATTTGGACCCCTGCGCATTGCAGTCATCACCATTTCCGACTCGCGCACGCCGGAGAACGATACTTCGGGCGATTACCTCGCCGACTCCCTGCAGGCCGCAGGGCACCAGCTAGCCGTCCGCAAGATCGTCAGTGACGACCGCTACGTGCTGCGGGCCGAAGTGTCGACGCTCATCGCCGATCCCGGCGTGGACGTGGTCCTGACGACCGGCAGCACCGGGCTGACCGGGCGGGACGTGGCGCCCGAGGCGCTGGAGCCCCTGTTCGACAAGGTCATCGAGGGTTTCGGTGAAGTGTTTCGCGCCGCCTCGGTGGCGGACATCGGCGCCGCGACCATCCAGTCCCGGGCGTTTGCCGGGCTGGCCAATGCGACCCTGGTTTTCTGCATGCCGGGCTCGCCGGGCGCCTGCCGCACGGCCTGGGAGGAAGTGATCCAGCCACAGCTCGATAGCCGCACCCGCCCCTGCAACCTCGCTACGCTGATGCCCCGGTTTCGGGAGCGGTAGCCTTTCTCCTCTGGCGCTGCTTGCGGTGGGCCACCAGGTCCATGCAGATTTTCAGCACGATGACCAGGATCAGGATCGGCACGGGGTCGCCGAGCAACAGCACCCCGAACCCCCCGAAAATCAGCACCAGGTGCATGAAGATGATGCGGGCGTAGGGCTCGGACATCTGGTCGCTCATGGTCCGGCCGCGGTATTCCCGGCGGCCGATGAAGTTGACGAAAAACGAGTACGCGTGGCTGACGAGCAGCGCCGCCAGGGCGGGCCACAGCGAGACGAACAGCAGCGCCACCTCGCGCAGGTCGCCGCCGGAATCGCTGCCGGTGATGCCCTTGACGAACAGCGTGTAGATGAACAGGAAGTGGACGGCCATGAAGCCGCCGAAGTGCCCCAGGAAAAACGGCCCTGCCGCCAGCGCGAACCAGCGGCCGATGACGGCGATCTTGCACACGTTGAACAGGCCGATGATCGCGCTCTCCGCCCAGTACAGCACCATGACGTCGCTCAGGCTCCAGCCCAGGAACGCCGCGCCCGCCAGGGGTACGAGGTTCGCCAGCAGCAGCGCCACGGCAGAGGCTGTAAACAGTCCGGGCTGTTCGAAATCCGGCTCCGAAGCCTGCTCCCCGGCTCGTTTGGAAGGCGCGAGTTGCCGCGCAAACTCCGGAACTTCCCACTCCCCCTGCAAATCCTCGGGCGAGGGCTTGCCGCGTCCGATCCGGGTGCCCGTCGCGGATTCGAGGCCGCTTTCGATATCGCCCAGGTCGGCCTGTCCGAGGTTCGACCCGAACCGCACCGAATTGGCGCCGTAGTCGAACGCGAGGTGCGGCCCCCGCCACGACCTGCCGGACTTGGGCGGCGGGGTCACGAGGCGCAGGTTGCGCATCCGGGCCGGGTCGTAGACCGCCGCGAACCCGAGGCCGGGCACTCCGAGCCAGATTTCCACGGCGCCCGGCCGCGCTTTCAGCACCTCGCGGCCAAACAGCATCAGCAGTAGTATCGTCGTCATCACCAGGGGTCCGATGGACCAGCCCATCAGCCAGGCGGTGAGAAATAGCGCGCCCACGAGGTCGAACAGCGAGTCGAAGCGGCTCCATTCGGCGGCCGCCTGCCGGAAAGTCGTGATCGCCGGTATCAGGAACGCCAGGTCGAATGCAGCCAGGAACACGATCGCGATCCATGATCGCCTGAAGGGCAGCACTTCCCGCAATTCGGTCGTGCGCCCGGGCCGCTCGATGCCGAACCTGAAACGGGGCCGGATTCCACGCCTGTTCATACCTTCGCTCATACCGCCTCAGCGTACCATTTCGTTTGCGAAATGGTACGCTGGCGGCCTTGCAAGCCGGAAACAGCCAGCAGGAGGCCCGCCGTTGCACAAACAGCCCAACTCCGAGATGTGTTTCGTCTGCGGCCGCAGCAATCCCGTCGGACTGTACATGCAGTTTTTCGACGACGGCGAAATCGAGGTGGTCAGCGACTATACCGTGCCGGCCCATTACCAGGGCTACCCGGGCATCGTCCACGGCGGTGTCGTGGCGGCCATGCTGGACGAGGTGGTGGCGCGGGTGTCGATGATCGGCGACCCCCACCACTTCATGATGTCGGTCCGGCTGCAGATCCTGTACCGTCAGCCCGTGCCGGTCGAAACGCCGCTGCGGGTGGTGGGGCGCATCCTGCGCCTGCGCGGCCGGCTGGGCAAGGCCGAGGGCTGTATCCTGCTGCCCGATGGCACCGTGGCCGCCGAGTCGCACATGTCCCTGGCGGACGTGCCGCGCGAACTGCTCGACAGCACCAACCCGCAACTGCTGAACTGGAAAGTCGATTGACTGCTCCCAACCCGTCCGCGGCCCGCGCCTGCTGGAATTTCCGCTGGCCAGCAGCCGCGCCACCGGTTTTCAGGAAGCACCAAAAATGAATCGTTCCGACCCGTCCAGCATTTCCTCCGAACCCCTGATCACCATCGGCCCGCGGATCCGCAAATCGCCCTATTTCGAAGCAACCCTGCGCTGGGGCGCCCGGGCGTTCACGATCTACAACCATCTCTACATGCCGACCCACTACGGCGACCCGGTCGCCGAGTACTGGAGCCTGGTCACCGACGTCACGCTGTGGGACGTGGCCTGCCAGCGGCAGATACGCATCAGCGGACCGGACGCCCTGCCGCTGATGGAACTGCTGACGCCGCGGGACCTGTCGGCGTGCCCGTCGCACCAGTGCCTGTACGTGCTGCTGACGGATGAGAACGGCGGCATCGTCAACGATGCCGTGCTGATGCACCTGAGCGAGGATGAATTCTGGCTGTCGCCCGGCGATGGGGATGTCCTGCTGTGGGCCCAGGGCGTGGCCACCCGGCTGGGCATGGACGTGGAGATCGCCGATGCCGAGGTGTACCCGTTGCAGCTGCAGGGACCGAAGTCGCCGCACGTCGCCTCGCGACTGTTCGGCGATATCGCGCTGGAACTCGATTACTACCGGGTCGTCGAGACCGAGCTGGAGGGCGTTCCCCTGGTCCTGAGCCGCACCGGCTGGAGCGGCGAACTGGGCTACGAGATTTACCTCCGCGACGGCGCGCGCGGCGACTGGCTGTGGGAGAGGATCATGCGCGCGGGCCGGGACCATGCCATTGCGCCGGCGGCGCCCAGTACCTTCCGCAGCATCGAGGGGGAGCTGCTGTCCTACGGGTCCGACATACGCCGCGAGGACAACCCCTGGACCTTCGGGCTCGGCCGGCTGGTCGACCTGGACAAGAAGGCCGAATTCATTGGCCGCGAGGCGCTGCGCCGCATTCATGCGGGGGGCAATCACCGGCGCCTGGTCGGCATCGAGATCGAGGGCGCGCCCATCGCCGGGAACGACGCCTTCTGGCCGGTCAGCGAAACCGGCGAGAGGCTCGGCCACGTCAGCCGCTGCGCCTGGTCGCCGCGGCTGGAGAGGAATATCGGTTTCGCGAACGTGCCCCACACGCACACCGCACGGGGCAGCCGGCTGACGGTCGAGACCCCGACCGGCCCGCGTCAAGCCACAGTGGTCGAAGCGCCCTGGTTCCCGGCACAAAAGACCCTTCCCGCAGACCTCCGCAACCGCTGAACAGGTATTGCCATGGCCAAGCCAAAAACCTACCGACTGGACACCCTGAGCCTGCACGCCGGGCAGCGGCCCGACCCCGCCACCGGCGCCCGGGCCACACCGATCTACCAGACTGCCTCCTACGTGTTCGAGGATTGCGACCACGCGGCTTCGATCTTCAACATCGAACGGACCGGCCACGTCTATTCGCGCATCTCGAATCCGACGACCGCCGTGCTGGAGGAGCGCATCAGCGCCCTGGAGGGCGGTGTCGGCGCGATCGCGACGGCCAGCGGCCAGGCCGCCATGCACCTGGCGATCGCCACGCTGATGGGCGCCGGGTCGCACATCGTCTCTTCGCAGTCGCTGTACGGCGGCACGCACAACCTGCTCGCTTACACGCTGCCGCGTTTCGGCATCGACACGACCTTCGTGGACCCGCGCGACCCGGAAGCCTTCCGGCGCGCGATACGTCCCGAAACGCGGCTGCTGTTCGGCGAAACGCTGGGCAACCCGGGCCTGGAGGTGCTCGACATCCCGCGCGTCGCCGAGGTGGCGCATGCCGCGGGGCTGCCCCTGATGATCGACTCCACCTTCACGACGCCGTACCTGTGCCGCCCGGTGGAACTGGGCGCGGACCTCGTGATGCACTCCGCGACCAAGTTCCTCAGCGGCCACGGCGTGGTCATCGGCGGTCTGCTGGTGGACGGCGGCA
>CALKKN010000094.1 GCA_937995275.1 uncultured Lysobacterales bacterium
CGCGCGAGCTCGGCCATGGATTCATCCATCTGCCACAGGCGCAGCTTCATGTGCGCGTTATGCAGCAGGCCGCTGGCATGCCAGGGAGTAGGCCCGGTGGCGCCGAGGTGAGTGGTGTCGAAGGCGCGCGGCCTCAGGTCACCCTCGAACCGCAGCCAGCCGGTCGGCGGATGGCGATGGTACATGTGGGTAGCCGGGCCGAAGAAACCCTCACGACCGAGTTCGCGTTCGTAGGTGCCGCTCGGCAGGTCGCAGTGTGCCTGCCGTGAAGCGTCGCCCTCGGTGCGGGGGAGGGAGATCCATTTGCGGGACATGACAATTTCCTGGTTCGATTTGCGTTGAACTGCCATATTAGTTACATTTGCAACTAAATGCAACACGGCATCCCGAAATGAAACAGGCCACCAGCGATAAATCCGCCGACCTGCGGCCCGCCGATTTCGATCTGGACAACTTCCTCCCCTATCGATTGTCGGTGCTGACCAACACGGTCAGCACAGGCCTGGCCCACCGATACCGCGAGCACCATCCGCTGAGCGTCACCGAATGGCGTGTTATGGCGGTCCTCGGGCGCTTTCCCGGCCTGGTCGCCAGCGAGGTTTGCGAGCGCACCGCGATGGATAAGGTCGCCATCAGCCGGGGCGTCAGATCGCTGATGGAAATGGGGCTGCTGGAGCGGCGCACCGACCACGGCGACCGGCGTCGGCAGCGCCTGTTCGTCGCGCCGGGGGCTGGCGAGCGCGTTCTGCGGGAAGTCGTCCCCGAGGCACTTTTGTACGAACGTCGATTGCTTCAGGCGCTCGACGCCAGGGAACTCGAGGCCCTCTCCACCATTCTCGAAAAACTCCAGCGCCAATCCGAAACGCTGGCTCCCTGACCGGGCTCGGGCGAAACAGGGGCCCGCGAGTTGCCTCCGGGCGCCGCTTGTGGGACAATTCGCCGGCTGTCCCGGCCGCTTCCGGGCGGGCGGCAAACCGGCGCGTCACACAGCCAGAACGGCACAACCCGAATGGCTTGGATCACGCGTCAAATACGCACACGCACCGCAACGGTTCAGAGGGGTGCCCTTAGTTCGCCAAGAGGGTCTCTGCAACGGGTGCGTGGAGGATTAACCCCGGAAACCCGCGGCATCCGTGCCGCAGGCGTCCGCTCGTAGACAGGACACTCGAAAAATGGCAAACGTCACCATGCGCCAGATGCTCGAAGCCGGCGTACATTTCGGTCACCAGACCCGTTACTGGAACCCCAAGATGGCTCCTTACATTTTCGGAGCCCGTGGCAAGATTCACATCATCAACCTCGAAAGGACCATGCCGCTGCTGAACGACGCGATGAATTTCATCAGCAGGCTGGCAGCCAAGCGCGGCACGATCATGTTCGTGGGCACCAAGCGCGCCGCCAGCGCCGCCATCGAGCAAGAGGCGCAGCGCTGCGGTATGCCCTTCGTTTCCCACCGCTGGCTCGGCGGGATGCTCACCAATTACCGAACCATCCGCGATTCCGTCAAGCGCCTCAAGCAACTCGAATCCATGCAGGAAGACGGCAGCATCCAGCACCTCGTCAAGAAGGAAATCCTGCAACTGACCCGCGAACGGGACAAGCTGGAGCGCAGCCTGGGCGGTATCAAGGACATGAAGAGCCTGCCCGACGCGCTGTTCGTCGTGGACGTCAGCCACGAGGACATCGCCGTGCGGGAGGCCCGCAAGCTGGGTATCCCCGTGGTCGCCGTGGTGGATACGAACTGCTCCCCCGAGGAGATCGATTACGTGATCCCCGGCAATGATGACGCCATCCGGTCGATCCGTCTGTACGCCCAGCTCGCTGCCGACGCCGTACTGGAAGGGCGTGCTTCGGCGCCGCAGGTGGAAGTCCAGGATGAGTTCGTCGAACTCGACGCGGAAGGCAAACCCGTGAAGCGGGCGGAGGAGAAGCCTAAGCGCGATGCGCGGAAGCCCGCTCCGAAGAAGGTTGCCAAGAAGGTCGTCGCGCGCAAGGTTGCAGCGGCCGCCCCCGTTGCCGAGGCAGCTGCTGAAAAAGCTCAAGCGCCTGCTGCCGAAGCCGAAGCGCCTGCTGCCGAAAAGGCCGAAGCGCCTGCCGAAAAGGCCGAGGCGCCCGCTGAAAAGGCCGAAGCGCCTGCCGAAAAGGCCGAAGCGCCTGCCGAAAAGGCCGCAGCGCCCGCTGAAAAGGCCGAAGCGCCTGCCGAAAAGGCCGAGGCGCCTGCCGAAAAGGCCGAGGCGCCCGCCGCCGAAGCCGAAGCGCCCGCCGAAGAGGCCAAAGTCGAAAAGGCCGCAGCGCCTGCGAAGACCACCAAGAAGAAGGCGGCCAAGAAGAAGGTGGCCAAGAAGAAGGTGGCCAAGAAGAAGGTGGCCAAGAAGAAGGCTGCCACCCGCAAGGCGTCGGCAAACGACGACGGCGAGTAGGAAACCGGCCGCAACAACTTCGCCGGGCCGGGCGTACCCAAGCACTGGCCCACCGGACTGAACAAAGAGAGGACAGTTTCATGGCAGTAACTGCTGCAATGGTCAAGGAGCTTCGTGACCGCACCGGCGCGGGCATGATGGAATGCAAGAAGGCCCTGGTCGAAACCCAGGGCGACATGGACGCCGCGATCGAATCGCTGCGCAAGTCGGGGCTCGCTCAGGCCGACAAGAAAGCCGGCCGTGTCGCCGCCGAGGGCCGGATCGCGCTGGCCGTCAGCGACGACGGGCGGGAAGCCGTCATGGTCGAGGTCAATTGCGAGACGGATTTCGTGGCCAAGGACGAGAACTTCAACGCGTTTGCCGACGCAGTGGCCCGCAATGCGCTGGCAGAAGACCCGGCCGACGTCGAAACGCTGATGGCCTCCGGACTCGATGGAGCGACGGTCGAGGAGACGCGCCAGGCCCTGGTGTCCAAGATCGGCGAGAACGTGCAGGTGCGGCGGTTCGTCCGTACCTCCACCGACGGATCGCTCGGCGCCTATGTCCACGGCGGCCGGATCGGCGTGCTGGTGGACCTGGCGGACGGCTCCGGGGCCCTGGCCCGTGACCTGGCCATGCACGTGGCGGCGATGAACCCCGGGTTCGTGTCAGCCGACGATGTTCCGGCCGACGTAGTCGCCCGCGAGAAAGACATCCTGGTGGCCCAGGCGGAGGCCACCGGCAAGCCGCCAGAAATCATCGAGAAAATGGTGGTGGGGCGCTTGCGCAAACACCTGGCAGGCATCACACTGCTGGGGCAACCGTTCGTCAAGGACAGCGACCTGACGGTCGCGCAACTTCTCGAGCAGAACGGAGCCAGCGTCCGGGGTTTCGACCGTCTTGCGGTCGGCGAGGGCATCGAGAAGAAACAGGAAAACTTTGCGGACGAAGTCATGCAACAGGTAAAGGGTGGCTGACGAGGCCTATCAACGCATCCTGTTAAAGCTCAGCGGCGAGGCGCTGCTGGGGCGGGAGGATTACGGCATCGATCCGCAGATGATCCAGCGGATCGCCGTTGAAATCCGCGACGTCACCCGCTTGGGAATCCAGGTCGCCGTCGTCATCGGCGGCGGCAACATATTTCGCGGCGCCGGCCTGGCCGAATCCGGTATCGACCGGGTCACCGGCGACCACATGGGCATGCTCGCCACGGTGATGAACTCGCTGGCACTGCAGGACGCCATGGAAAGCATCGGTGTCGACGCCCGTGTCATGTCGGCCGTTTCCGTGCACGACGTTTGCGAAGACTACATCAGGCGGCGAGCGGTCCGGCACCTGGAGAAGAGCCGCGTGGTCATCTGCGCAGGCGGTACCGGAAATCCTTTTTTCACGACCGATACCGCCGCCGCACTGCGCGCGATAGAAATCGGCGCCGATCTCCTCCTCAAGGCCACCAAGGTCCCCGGAGTCTATTCCGCCGACCCGGCCGTGGACCCGCACGCCGAACGCTACGAGCGGGTCAGTTACGACCGCGTGATCGAGAGCAAGCTGGGCGTCATGGACGCCAACGCCATCGTCCTGTGCCGCGACCAGCATATGCCGATCCGCGTTTTCAACCTGTTCGAGGAGGGAGCTTTGGTCCGTATTGCCAAAGGTGAAGCGATCGGCACGCTGGTTTCCTGATCCCGAGGAACAGAAAGCAACAGGAGGTACTCATGCTCGTCGATATAAAGAGAGATGCCCGGACCCGAATGAACAAGAGCCTGGAGTCGCTGCGCCACGAACTCGCCAAGATTCGCACCGGTCGCGCGCATCCCAGCCTGCTGGAACACGTGCATGTCGATTTCTACGGAAGCATGGTGCCGATCGGCCAGGCCGCCAGCGTCGTCGCCGAGGACGCGCGCACGCTGAGCGTGACCCCGTGGGACAAGTCGATGGTGGGACCCATTGAAAAGGCCATCCTGACCTCCGACCTGGGGCTCAACCCCACGACTGCCGGCCAGGTCATCCGGATTCCACTGCCGCCGCTGACCGAAGAACGCCGGCGCGAACTGGGCAAGGTCGTCCACCATGAGGGCGAGAATGCCAAGATCGCCGTCCGCAACATTCGCCGTGACGCGAACGCCCATATCAAGGAATTGCTCAAGGAGAAGGACATCTCGGAGGACGAAGAGCGCAAGGCCGAGGAGTCCATCCAGGAAGTCACGGACCTGGCTGTCCAAAAGGTCGATGAAATCGTCGCCGAAAAAGAACAGGAACTCCTTGAAATCTGAGGGCGCCATTCCGGCCCACATCGCCATCGTCATGGATGGCAACGGTCGCTGGGCGGTAAAGCGCAGGCGACCGCGGACCTTCGGCCACCAGGCCGGCCTCAAGGCCCTGCGCAAAATCATCGAACATTGCGGCCGCCTGGGCGTCAGCGAACTGACTGTTTTCGCGTTTTCCAGCGAGAACTGGAATCGGCCAAAGACCGAAATCAACCGCTTGATGGACCTGTTCATGCGCGCCCTCGACCGGGAGATCGACGAACTCCAGGCCAACGAGGTTCGCCTGCGCTTCGTCGGCGACCTGTCGGCATTCGTCCCGGAATTACAGGAAAGCGTCGAACGCGCCGAGCGGCGGACCCGCGCGAACAAGCGCATGACCCTCAATGTCGCGGCCAACTACGGCGGCCGCTGGGATATCGTCAATGCCGCGCGCCGGATTGGCGAGCGCGTCGCCGCCGGCCACCTCTCGCCGGAACAGATCGACGAAGCCCTGCTTGCCAGCCAACTGGCCCTGGCCGGCGGCCGTGATCCGGACCTGCTGATCCGCACCGGGGGCGAAATGCGGATCAGCAATTTCCTGCTCTGGCAGTCGGCCTACAGCGAACTGTATTTCACGCCCCTGCTCTGGCCCGACTTCGGGCCGGAGGCACTCGACGAGGCGATCGACGCCTACCGCGCGCGCGAGCGCCGGTTCGGGAGGACCAGCGAACAGGTCCGGACGAAATCTGCTTGAGGACTCCGGACCTTGCTTAAGACCCGGATCATCACGGCCCTCATTATCCTTCCGCTCACGCTGGCGGCCGTGTTTCTGGCCCCGCCATGGCTGTTCCGCATCCTGGTCGCCGTCCTGTTACTGGCGGGTTGCTGGGAATTCCGCCGCATCGCCGATCTGGCGCCCCGCGTTGGCTGGCTGCTGCTGGTGCTGCAGGCCCTGATATTCGCCGTGCTGTTGCTGGTCTGGCCGGTGCCGCAGCCGTTTGCGCTGGGGCTGTTGGCGGCCGCCTGCGGCGCCTGGGCGCTGATGTTTCTGCGCCTGGCCCGATTTCATCCTGACGACCAGCCGAACGAACGATTCCGGCAACTGGGTTTTCTGTCGGCCGTCAGCGCCCTCAGCTTCGGCTTCTTCGCGCTGTGCTGGCTGCGCGACCAGGCCAACGGCGCGTTCGTCGTCTTTCTGTTGTTCCTGCTGATCTGGGCGTCGGATGTCGGCGCCTACTTCAGTGGTCGCCTGCTGGGCCGGCACAAGCTGGCGCCCCGCATCAGCCCCAAAAAAACCTGGGAAGGAGTCTATGGAGGGATCGCACTGGCCGTCACCGCCGCCTTCCTGCTGACCGCCGTCGTCCCCGGCTTCTCCATCAGGGCCGCCCCGCTGGTGGTGATCGCCGTCGTGACCACGCTGGCGTCGGTGGGTGGCGACCTGTTCATCAGCATCCACAAGCGCGCCGTTGCGCTCGATGACACGGGCACATTTTTCCCCGGCCACGGCGGCGTGCTCGACCGCTACGACAGCCTGCTTTCGGGCGCGCCCTTTTACGCGCTGACCTACGGGTTGCTGGTTCAATGAACGTGCAGAACGTAAGCATACTCGGAGCGACCGGCTCGATCGGCGACAACACGCTCGACGTCATTGCCCGCAATGCCGATCGATTCCGGGTGATTGCGCTGACCGCCAGGCGAAACGTGGACAAGCTGGCTGATCAGTGTGCCCGGTTCGACGCCCGGTTCGCTGTCATCGCCGACCCCGGACTCGCCGGGCGACTGCAAGCCGCCCTGGCGGACCGCAAGGCCCGGGCGGAGGTTCTGACCGGCGTTGACGGCCTGGAGGAGGCCGCCGGAATGGCGGACACCGATATCGTCATGGCCGCCATCGTCGGGGCAGCCGGCCTCCGGCCGACCTTTCGCGCAGCCCAGTGCGGCAAGAAAATTCTGCTGGCCAACAAGGAATCCCTGGTCATCGCCGGGGAAGTGTTCACGGCCGAGGCGCGCCGGGCCGGCGCGCGGGTGCTGCCGGTGGATTCCGAGCACAACGCCATCTTCCAGTCGCTGCCGCCGGCCTTCGCAGACGGCCTGGAAGCAGTCGGCGTCGAGAGGGTCATCCTGACCGCTTCGGGCGGGCCCTTTCTCGACCTGCCCCGCTCTGCGCTGAGCGGAGTGACGCCCGAACAGGCCTGCAAGCACCCGAACTGGGCCATGGGCCGCAAGATCTCGGTGGATTCCGCCACGCTGATGAACAAGGGCCTGGAGGTCATCGAAGCGCGGTGGCTGTTCAACGCGCGGCCCGAGCAGATCGAGGTGCTGATCCACCCCCAGAGTATCGTTCACTCCATGGTCACCTACCGAGATGGCTCGATCCTCGCCCAGCTGGGCACGCCGGACATGCGCACGCCCATCGCTCACGCGCTCGGCTGGCCCGAACGCATTGAAGCCGGCGTCGATCGGCTCAATCTTGCACAGATGAGCGAGCTGTCGTTCCATGAGCCCGATCTGGAAAGGTTTCCCTGCCTGGGTCTCGCTTTCGCCGCCATGCGGCGGGGTGACAGCGCACCCGTGACGTTGAACGCGGCCAACGAAATTGCGGTCGAAAGGTTTCTCGGGGGCCGGCTCAGGTTCGACCGCATTCCGCATCTGGTCGGCGAGGTACTGGACCGTGTTTCCGTCACGGCGCTGGGCGGCCTCGACGACGTGCTCGAACAGGACAGCCTGGCACGGCGCGTCACCGAAGAACAGGCAGTGAAACTGCAGTGAGCGAAATTTTCGGATCAATCTGGTGGCTGCTGGTCACGCTGGGCCTGCTGATCACCTTCCACGAGTTCGGCCACTTCTGGGTGGCGCGGCGGCTGGGTGTTCGCGTGCTGCGCTTCTCGGTCGGGTTCGGGCGCCCCCTCTGGTCGCGGCGAGACGCCGAGGGGACCGAGTACGCCGTGGCCGCCTTTCCGCTGGGCGGCTACGTCAAGATGCTCGACGAACGCGAGGGCGAAGTGCCGCCCGACCAGCTCGGTCAAGCCTTCAACCGCAAGCCGGTCGCCACCCGCATCGCCATCGTCGCCGCCGGCCCGGTTTTCAACCTGGTCTTCGCGGTGCTGGCTTTCTGGCTGATGTTCCTGGTCGGTATCCCGGAGTCGCGCCCCCTCATCGGATCGGTGTCCGGCATCGCGGCCGAGGCGGGTATCGAGCCCGGGGATGCGATCGCCCGCGTGGATGGCGAAGATACCCGCACCTGGTCGCATGCCATTCTCGACCTGATCGCCCACGCGTTGGACCGGGACACCATCACCGTGACGGTCGAGAACGCCGCCGGAGAGAGGTCGGACCACCTGCTGGATCTCTCCGAGTTGCCGGATGATTTCAGCGAGGAGAACACGCTGCAAGCCATCGGCATGGAGCCGTGGCGGCTGACAGTCCCACCGGTCGTCGGAACCGTTTCCCCGGACAGCCCTGCAGAACTGGCCGGAATCCGGGCGGGTGACCGGTTCGTCTTCATCGGGGGCGAGGAGGTCCCGAGCTGGTCCTGGATCGGAAACCTGGTCCAGGAACATGGCCGGGCGGACCAACCGCTGCCGATTCAGGTCGATCGGGACGGTACCCGGCTGGACCTGGAGGTGCGGCCGCGCAAAGAGCGCTCCGGGTTGTTCTCAAGCCGCTTGCTGCTCGGAGTGACCAACGCCGAAATCACCGGCGAGCAGCGCGCCTCCCTCGAGCGTGCGGCCATCACGCTGCGCCTGGGCCCGGTGGAAGGCCTGTGGGCGGCCGTGCAGGAAACCTGGCGCCTGACGGGCTCGACCCTCGGACTGCTGGGGCGGATGATCACCGGCTCGGCGTCCGTGAAGAACCTGTCCGGCCCCATCAGCATCGCCCAGTTCGCCAACACTTCGGCCTCCGCGGGCGTGTCGCACTTCCTCTTCTTCCTGGGCGCAATCAGCCTGAGCCTGGGCATCCTGAACCTGCTGCCCATCCCGGTGCTGGACGGCGGTCATCTGCTTTATTACCTGATAGAATTGGCCAAAGGCAGCCCGGTATCTGAGCAGGCTCAGATAGCGGGCCAATATTTTGGGCTGATCGCACTGGCCTGCCTGATGAGCCTGGCGTTCATCAACGATATTTTGCGGCTGGTCGGATAGACTTCAGCACCGCGCCGGACCACCCGGCAGCGACCCGGGAAATGGAACCGTTACGGATCTGAACCAATGATAAGAATATCCGCGCTGATTCTGAGCTGTCTCCTGTGGGCAACCGCTGTGCACGGAGCAGATTCTTTCGTCATCGCGGATATTCGGGTCGAAGGGCTGCAACGCATTTCCGAAGGCACGGTATACAGCTACCTGCCGCTCAACCGGGGTGACCAGCTTACGCCCTCCGCGACACGGTCGGCAATTCGGGAACTCTACCGCACCGGGTTTTTCCAGGACATCGCCTTCGGCCGTGAAGGGAATATCCTCGTTATCACCGTGCGGGAACGCCCGGCCATCGCCTCCGTCAACCTTTCGGGCAACAAGGCGATCAAGGATGAAGACCTGTTCCGGGTGCTGAACGATATCGGCCTGTCCGAAGGCGAGGTTTTCGACCGCCTGGTGCTCGACCGCCTGCAGCAGGAACTGGTCAAGCAGTACTACAGCCAGGGCCGTTACGCGGTCCAGGTGGACACGCGGGTCACCGAACTCGAGCGCAACCGTGTGCGGGTGGCCATCGTCATCGATGAAGGCGACGTCGCGGAAATCCGCCACATCAACATCGTCGGCAACGAAACGTTCACGGACAAGGAAATCCAGAAGGACTTCGAAGCCGACATCAAGCCCTTCTGGAAATTCTGGTCGAAGGAGGGGCAGTATTCGCGCGAAAAACTGTCCGGCGACATCGAAAAGCTCAGATCCTTCTACCTGGACCGTGGCTACGTGGATTTCAACGTCGAATCCACACAGGTCTCCATCAGCCCGAACAATGAGGACATCTACATCACGGCGAATATCGTGGAGGGTGATGTCTACGGCGTCGACGAGGTTCAGCTCACCGGCGACCTCGTCATCGACGAGGGAACACTGCGCCGCCTTATCGTCATGCAGCCCGGCGAAATATTCTCGCGCAAGAAGGTCGAGCAAAGCGTCGAGAACATTACCGGCATCCTTGCCAACATCGGCTACGCGTTCGCCAACGTCAACCCGATCACCGACGTCGATCGCGACAACCGCCTGGTGTCGATCAACTTTTTCGTCGATCCGGGCAAACGCGTGTATATCCGGCGGATCACCTTCAGGGGCAACACCAAGACCAAGGACGAGGTGCTGCGCCGGGAAATGCGCCAGATGGAAGGGGCCTGGTTCTCACAGGTGGCCATCGACCGGTCGAAGGTGCGCATGCAGCGCCTTACCTACTTCGAAACCGTCGAAATCGAGACACCGGCCGTGCCTGGCACCGACGACCAGATCGACGTCATCGTGAGCGTGGTCGAGCGGCCCGCCGGCAGCTTCACGGTCGGCCTCGGGTACTCGCAGGTGCAGGGCATCATCGCCTCGCTGAGCATTCAGCAGGACAACTTCATCGGCAGCGGCAAGCGCCTCGGGCTCGGCGTTTCCTACAGCAGCATCATCAAGAGCCTGAACATCTCCTACGACAATCCCTACTGGACGCAGGACGGGGTCAGCCGGGGCTTTTACGCCCGCTACCAGGAGTTCGACCAGGGGGCGGCGAACATTTCCACGTTCACCAGTAGCGAATGGGCGCTGGGCGTGAATTTCGGCGTCCCGGTCACCGAGGTGGACTACCTGCGCAGCGGCGGCGGCTTCCGCCATTCGCAGCTGAACATCGGGCAATTCGTCTCGGAATGCGTAGAGTTCGACGAGGAAGGGAACTGCATCCAGTTCGAATTTTTCCTGGCGCCGGTCCTGGGCGACCCGCTGTCCTACTCGCTCGATTTTGATGGTAATGGCGTCCTGACCAGTAACGAGCGCGAGTTCGACGTGATCGACTGGACCGTCAGCTGGACCCGCGACAGCCGCAATCACTTCCTGAACCCGTCGCGCGGTTCGGCGCAGTCGCTTACATTGCAGATGGCTATTCCGGGCAGCACCCGCGAGTATTACAAAATCTACTACCGCGGGGCCAAGTACTGGCCGATCTGGGGCGGCCTGGTGTTCTCGGTGCGCGGCAACCTCGGCTACGGCGACTCTTACGACAGCTACGACAAGGACTCGCTGGCCGATCCGATGGGTACGACAGACGAGATCCTCTCCGGCAACTGCGATCCCACCGACCTCGTGCAGCTGGACACCGGTCTGCCGTTTTACGAGCATTTCTACAGCGGCGGTGTCCGCGACCTGCGCGGCTACGACGACAACACGTTGGGGCCGAAAGACGCTTTCTGCCGGTCCATCGGCGGCGACCTCAAGGTTGCCGGCGGCATGGAACTGGCCTTTCCCACGCCGTTTGTCGGTAACCAGAGCGGCACCCGCATCGCCCTGTTCGTGGATACCGGTTACGTATACGAGAATATCAATGCCTTCGAGGTCGATAAGCTGCGCGGATCCTTTGGCCTGTCCGTGACCTGGGAGGCGCCGATCGGCCCGATCGTGATCTCCTACGCGTTCCCGTTCCGCGACCGCGAGGGCGATCGCACCGAGGACCTGCAGTTCTCCTTCGGCACGACATTCTAGCCCTCCGAAATCGCTAGAAAATGGCTGTCCTCCGTGTACAATACGGAATATGCGTAAGTGCGCCCGCATAATTTCCGTCCTGGTGCTCGGTCTGGTATTCGCTGCCACGGCCGAGGCCCAGCAATTGCGCATCGGCTATGTCGACATGAAAAAGGTCCTGGACAACGCGCCGCAGGTTCTGGCGGGGCGCGCCCGCCTCGACCAGGAGTTCCGCGCGCGCAACGACGCCATCGAGCTCGACGAGGTGCGCGCCAATGCGCTGGAGGCACGACTGGCGCAAGGTGACGTGTCGGCGGACGGCCGGGTTCAACTCGAACGGGACTTGCGTGAAATGCGCCGCAACATCACCCGCCGCAAGGAAGACCTCCGGGACGAACTTTCTTTCCGCCGCACCGAGGAAGTGCAAAGCCTCGAAGAACAGATCAACGTCGCCGTGCAGGAAATCGCGGAGCGCAACGGATACGACCTGATCGTCTCGAGCCCGGTGATCTACGCCAACCCGGACCTGGACATCACCGACATGATCCTCGAACAGCTGGAGGTGGAATTCGCAGCCGACCAGTTGGAACTCGGTACGCCCTGATCCTCCCCTGGCGGATGTCCCCCCAAAAGCGCCAGTACACCCTCGCGGACCTCAGCGCCCGATTCGAGCTCGACCTGCACGGTTCCGGCGAGCATGTCGTCGACGGCGTCGGCACGCTCATGTCCGCCGGGCCCCGGGAAGTCACCTTCCTCGCCAACCCCGCATACCGCAAGGAACTGCCGGGCACGAAGGCGGGCGTGGTCATCCTGGGACCCGCCGATGCGCCCGACTGCCCGACCCATTGCCTGGTGGCGGCTGATCCGTACCTGGCCTACGCCCGCCTGGCCACGTTGTTCGATCCTCGACCGGCCCCCGCGCCCGGCATCCATGCGACCGCAGTGATCGCCGACTCGGCCCGCCTGGGCGACCAGGTCAGCATCGGCGCCAACGCGGTGATCGGCGACCACTGCGAGATCGGCGATGGCTGCGCAATCGGACCGGGGAGCGTTATCGAACCGGCCTGCACGCTCGGCGAGAATTGCCGCCTGTATGCCAACGTATCGCTGGGATACGGCACCCGGCTGGGCAAGCGTGTCATGATCCATCCCGGCGCCGTTCTGGGCGCCGATGGCTTCGGCATCGCCTTTGCCGGCGACCATTGGGAGAAGGTGCCGCAGCTCGGCGCCGTAGTCGTCGGCGACGACTGCGAGATTGGCGCCAGTACCTGCATCGACCGCGGGGCCGTGGGGGACACGGTTCTCGAGGAAGACGTGCGCATCGACAACCTGTGCCAGATCGGGCACAACGTACAAATCGGGGCGCACACCGCCATCGCCGGCAGGTCCGCAATAGCGGGCAGCACCCGGATCGGCCGCTACTGTCTGCTCGCCGGTGGAGCGGGACTCGCTGGCCATATCGAAATAGCCGACCGCACCACGATCGCCGCCGACAGCACGCTGTTCCGGTCCGTGCGCGAATCGGGCATTACAGTGTCGGCCCAGCTGCCCGCCCAGCCGATACGCGAGTGGCAGCGCAACCTGATCAGGCTGCGCAAACTGGACCAACTCGCGCACCGCGTTCAATCTCTCGAAAAACAACAGGGAAAATCTTCAAACGATGAATAATTCAGTTCTGCCCGGCCCGGTCGAGGCCGGCAAGATCATGCAGTACCTGCCGCACAGGTACCCGTTCCTGCTGATCGACCGCGTGGTCTCGATGGAGCTCGAACCGGAAAAGCGGGTGACGGCCATCAAAAACGTGACGATCAACGAGCCGTTCTTCGACGGCCATTTTCCGGGCAACCCGGTCTTCCCCGGCGTGCTGATGATCGAATCGATGGCCCAGACCGCCGGCATGCTGACGCACCTGACGGCCGAGATGGAGGGCAGGAAGGGCGAGCTGTACTACCTGGTCAAGGTGGAAAAAGCGCGTTTCAACAAGATTGTGGTCCCCGGCGACCAGTTGTTGCTGGATGTCGTCCAGAAACGCATCGTGCGCGGCATGGGCAGCTATCACTGCATGGCGAGCGTGGAAGGCAAGCGCGTCGCGAGCTGCGAAATTCTTTGCGCAGGACGCAAGGAATGAGTCGGATTCACGAGACGGCTCTGGTCGACCCGGCGGCCCGCATCGCGGACGACGTCGAAATCGGAGCGTTCAGCCTCGTCGGGCCCAAGGTAACCATCGGCCCCGGGAGCCGGATCGGCCCGCACGTCGTCGTCACCGGCCGCACCACGATCGGCGAAAACACGCGCATATTCCAGTTTGCCTCCATCGGTGAGGAGCCCCAGGACAAGAAGTACGCCGGCGAGGACACCGAGCTGATCATCGGCGACAACACCACGATTCGCGAGTTGTGCACGTTCAGCCGCGGCACGGTGCAGGGCGGCGGCAAGACAATCATCGGCAACAACAACTGGATCATGGCCTGCGTGCACATCGCCCACGACTGCCTCCTGGGCGACAACATCATCATGGCCAACAATGCGTCGCTGGCGGGGCACGTAACGGTCGGTGACTGGGCCATACTGTCCGGCTATTCGCTGATTCATCAGTTTTGCAACGTCGGCGAACACAGCTTCACATCGTTCGCCAGCCACGTGAACCAGAGCATTCCGCCCTACGTAACCGTCTCGGGCGAAAAGGCCAGGGCCAAAGGCGTCAATACCGAGGGATTGAAACGCCGCGGTTACACACCGGAGCAGATTCAGCAGGTGCGCCGGGCTTACAAGGTGCTCTACCGATCGGGATTGCGGCTCGAGGAGGCCCGGGAACGCCTGGAGGAAATGGCTGCGGATCACGCGGAGGTCAGACCGCTCGTGGAATTCCTCGATACCACGGAAAAAAGCTTCATCCGTTAAGGGCCGCCGACGCCCGCCATGGCCGCCGACACACCGACCATTGCCCTGGTTGCCGGAGAATCGTCCGGGGATCAACTTGGCGCCGCCCTGGTGGAAAGTCTGCGGGCGCGGTATCCGGCCGCGCGGTTCTGCGGCGTCGGCGGACAGCGCATGCAGGCCGCCGGGGTCGAGGCTTGGTGGGATTCCGAGGAGCTGGCGGTGATGGGGCTGTTCGAAGTGCTCGAGCACTTCCCACGACTGCTCAGGCTTCGCCGCGACCTGCACCGGCGCCTGCTGAACGCGCGGCCCGACGTCTTCGTCGGCATCGACGCGCCGGATTTCAACCTGGGCCTGGAAATCAAGCTGCGCCGCGCGGACATCCGGACCGTCCAGTATGTCAGCCCAACCGTGTGGGCCTGGCGCCAGGGACGGGTCCGGAAGGTCCGCCGGGCAGCCGACCTGGTCATGTGCCTGTTTCCGTTCGAACCGGAGTTCTACGCCCGTCACGACGTTTCGGCCACCTACGTCGGGCACCCAATGGCCGACCAGATCGAGCCGGACGAAAATCCCGGCGCGGCCCGGGCGGCGCTCGGGCTCGACCCGGCTGCGCCGACCGTCGCATTGCTGCCCGGTAGCCGCGCCAGCGAGGTCGGCCTGCTGGCCGGACCCATGATCGAGGCGGTTGCCTTGCTGCGTGAGCGCGAGCCCGGCCTGCAGTTCGTTGCGGCCATGGCCAGCGACAGGACCCGGGGCATTTTCGAGCAGGCCATGCAGGATTTGGGGCGCACCGACATCGCGCTGATTCAGGGCCGGCCCCGGCAAGTCATGGCCGCGGCGAGCGTGGTCCTTTGTGCATCCGGAACCGCGACCCTCGAGACCATGCTGGTCAATCGGCCGATGGTGATGACCTATCGGATCACCCGCCCGACCTACCTGCTGGCCAAACACCTGAAGCTGATCAGGCCGCAGCTGTTTGCCCTGCCGAACATCCTCGCAGGCGAAGCCCTGGTGCCGGAACTGATGCAGGACGAGGCCAGCGGCGCGAACCTGGCGAGAGCGGCGCTTCACTGGCTGGAGCATCCGCAGGAAGCCGCTGCATTGCGCCGGCGGTTCGCCGGGTTGCACGAGCAGTTGCGCTGCCGCGCCAGCGACCAGGCAGCGGCAGCCGTGGCCAGCGTCATCGACCGTGAACCCGCCACGTAGCCGCCCGCCGCCTGACGGCTCAGGGCTGGTTGCGGGCGTCGACGAGGCCGGCCGCGGGCCATTGGCGGGGCCGGTGGTGGTGGCCGCGGTCATTCTCGACCCGGAGCGGCTACCGGCAGGCCTCGGCGACTCGAAAAAGCTCAGCGCGGCCCGCCGCGAAACCCTGGCACCGCTGATCCGGGAACGTGCCCTGGCCTGGGCCGTGGTCGACGTATCGCCCGCCGACATCGATCGGCTCAATATCCTGCAGGCCACGCTGTTGGGCATGCGGCAGGCGGTCGAACGCCTTGCCGTTCCACCGGCGCTGGCCCTGGTCGACGGGAACCGCGTCCCGGACCTGCCCTGCCGGGCGCGGGCCATCATCGGCGGCGACGGGCTGGAGCCGGCGATATCGGCGGCCTCCATTCTGGCCAAGGTCGCACGGGATGAAATCATGCAGGCACTGCACCGGCGGTATCCGCGATACGGATTCGACCGGCACAAGGGCTACCCCACCACAGAGCATCTCGAGCGGCTGGCCCTGCATGGCCCCTGTCCCGTGCATCGACGGTCATTCGCACCGGTACGCAGGGCGCTGCAGGCCGGCCTGCTTTGATCCCTTCCCGGCAGCGGCTGTAGGAGCGGCTTTAGCCGC
>CALKKN010000095.1 GCA_937995275.1 uncultured Lysobacterales bacterium
ACGGGACCGGACCATGTCCGGGGTCTCCCGCAGGATGCCGAGGCCGCTTCCGTCGACCACCTGCAGTTCGTACTGCTTCTTGCCCCTGACCACCCGGTAGTCGCGCACACCGAGAAAGATGAAATGGTCGTCGAGCAGCCAGCGCAGGAAGGCGCAGCCTTCCTCGACCCACTCTCCTTCCAGCCCATTTGCCCACTCCGGAAGGCACCGCTGCGCTTCTGCGGCGCTGGCCTCCATGCCCTTCCAGTCGGCGACCGCCCTCCGCACGTCACCCATGGCCGCGTCAAGGCGGCCCCGGATCTCGTCGCGGTCTCCCTTCGAGGTTCGCCGGTCCACCTGGAACTGGATGACGGACTCCGTCACGCCGCGCCCGGACTTTTTGTCATACAGCTCGGTCAGCCTGCCCTTCTTGTCGCGTGCGACACGAACGACCGGATGGATGATCAGGTGAATGCCCAGCCCCATCTCCGTGAGCGTCAGGGTTCCCGTGTCGACCAGGAACGGCATATCGTCGTTGACCATCTCGACTATGGTGTGTGGGGACGCCCAGCCTTCCTTGTCCTCGGAGGGGTTGTAGACCCGGATGAGTAACTCGCCCGGCGAACGCTGGCGCAGGAATTCCAGTTGCCGGATAACGATGGTAGCCAGGGTCGAGGGCGCCTCGGAGGCCAGGTCCTCCAGTGGGACCCGGCGGAAGCAATACCGTGTGTATCGCTCGGCCACGCGCGCCTTGCCGGCGCTGAGCCTGGATGCAAGATCGGCGATGACCTGCTCGGTCAGGGCCTGCTTCTGCACATCGTTGGAGGGTTTCATGCTGTTCGGGACCTGGGCTCCGGTCAGTCCGGCGTGCGCATCGAATTATAGCTGGGCTGCGGGCGCAATACTCAATCCTTCTTCCGGCCAACCTGCCGGTCAATTGGCTGGACGCCCGTTGGAGTGACCGGACCAAGGGCGCCGGCCGATCACGTCCGGAACGACTATTGACCTGCCTGGCCTCAGTCGATAAGCTGACCCATATCTCTGAATCAAGATATAAAGATATATGGGTGCTCCAGGGAAAAATGCGCTGGACCTGCAGCGGGCGACTCAACATTTCCGCCTGCTGGCCGATCCGACGCGGCTCAGGCTGCTGCTGCTGCTCGACCAGGAGGAGCTCAGCGTCGCGGAACTGGCCGGGATTACGCAGCTGGCTCAGCCCCGGGTGTCTACGCACCTGGCCAAGCTCAAAGAGGCGGGCCTGGTCAGCGACCGGCGGGACGGCGTATTCGTCTATTACCGGATCGCCTCCACGATCGGCGATTCGACCCTCGACGACGTCTGGCAACTGCTGCGGCGAAATACCGACGACCCCCTGATCCAACAGGACCTGGAGCGCATCGCCGAGGTGCTGAACGACCGCACCGGCGCCGGCACCTGGGCCGACAGCGTCGCGGGCGACATGGAGCGCCACTACTCCCCCGGCCGGACATGGGAGGCGACCGCCCGCGGCCTGGTGCACCTGCTCGACCTCGGCGACGTGCTGGACATCGCGTCGGGTGACGGCGTATTGGCCGAGCTTTTGGCGCCGCGGGCCAGGAGCATCGTCTGCCTCGACATCAGCGAACGAGTGGCAGAAGCGGGCAAGCGGCGGCTCCAGCCGTTCAGCAACGTCCGTTTCGAGGTCGGCGACATGCACCGGCTGCCGATGCCGGACGCGACCTTCGACACCGTCCTGCTGATGCACGCGCTCACCTACACCCCGCAGCCGGCCCAGGTGTTCGAGGAGGCTGCCCGCGTACTCCGCAAGGGCGGCCGGCTGCTGGCCGTCACGCTCGAGCGACATCGGCATGAAAAGGCGGTTCAGCCGTACAACCATATCAACCTGGGGTTCACCCCACAGCAATTGGAGAAGCTCAGCCGCCGGGCCGGTCTCGAGGTCCGGGACTGCACGGTCTCCGCGATCGAAAAACGCGTGCCGAATTTTTCAGTGCTGTCCCTGTCTGCCGTCAAGCCGTGAACTGCGTCGAGGCACCGATCGTCATCCCCGCACCATGAACCCCCTGCCCTACAGAGATCCCGAGCTGACCGCACGCCTGCGCGAACGGCTGGCGGAACGCATCCTGGTGTTCGATGGTGCAATGGGCACCATGATCCAGGCCGAGGGCCTGGAGGACGCGGATTACCGGGGCGAGCGGTTCGCGGAACACGACCGGCCCCTGAAAGGCAACAATGACCTGCTCAGCCTGACGCGCCCCGATGTTATCCGGGCGATCCACGATCGCTTCCTGGAAGCGGGCGCCGACCTGGTCGAAACCAACACGTTCAACGCAACCTCGATCTCGCAGGCCGACTACGGAACGGAGGCCCTGGTCGGGGAAATGAACCGCGCAAGCGCGGCCATCGCCCGGGATTCCGTGGATGGGTACATGGCCGCGAACGCGGGGCGCGAATGTTACGTTGTTGGCGCCCTCGGCCCGACCAACCGGACGGCTTCGCTGTCGCCGGACGTCAACCGGCCGGAATTTCGGAACATCACCTTCGGCCAGCTGCGGGATGCCTACGCCGAGGCGGTTCGAGCGCTGGTCGAGGGGGGTGCCGATCTGCTGGTCGTCGAGACGGTCTTCGACACACTGAACTGCAAGGCCGCGTTGTTCGGTATCGGGGAAACCTTCGATGCCCTCGGTTTCCGGCTGCCGGTGATCGTCTCCGGCACCATAGTCGACGCCAGCGGCAGGACGCTTTCGGGCCAGACCGTCGAGGCGTTCTGGAATTCAATCCGTCATGCGCAGCCGTTCGCGGTCGGACTGAACTGCGCGCTGGGCGCGACCGAACTGCGCCCCTGGATCCACGAACTGGCCCGGGTCGCGGACTGTCCCGTCAGCCTCTATCCAAACGCCGGTCTACCCAACGAGCTGGGCGAATACGACGACACGCCGGAACACATGGCGCAAGTGCTCGGCGAGTTCGCGCGCGACGGCCTGCTGAATATCGTCGGCGGGTGCTGCGGCACGACGCCGCAGCATATCGCCGCGATCGCCGGGGCGGTCCGCAACGAAGCCCCGCGTGCCCTGCCCCGGCGTGAAGCTTGGTGCCGCCTGAGCGGGCTCGAACCGTTCACCATCACTCCGGAGCTGAACTTCGTCAACATCGGGGAACGCACCAATGTCACCGGTTCGGCGCTGTTCCGGCGGCTGATCCAGCAGGACGACTACGCCGCCGCGCTGGCGGTGGCCCGCCAGCAGATGGAAAACGGCGCCCAGATCATCGACGTGAACATGGACGAAGGCCTGCTGGACGGGCCCCGGGCCATGACCACCTTCCTGAACCTCATCGCCTCGGAGCCCGATATCGCGCGGGTGCCGGTGATGATCGATTCCTCGCGCTGGGAGGTGCTGGAAGCCGGCCTGCAATGTCTGCAGGGCAAAGGCGTGGTCAATTCCATCAGCCTCAAGGAAGGCGAGGAGCCGTTCGTCGAGCAGGCCCGCCGCATCCTCCAGTACGGAGCGGCGGTGATCGTGATGGCTTTCGACGAACGCGGGCAGGCCGATACGCTGGAGCGCCGCGTCGCGATCTGCCGGCGGGCCTGGCGGATCCTGACCGAAGATGTCGGTTTCCCGCACGAGGACATCGTTTTCGATCCGAATATCTTCGCCATCGCGACCGGCATTGCGGAACACGACCGGTACGCGGTCGATTTTATCGAGGCCGCCCGGCAGATCAAGGAATCCTGCCCGGGCGCACTGGTTTCCGGGGGGCTGAGCAACATTTCGTTTTCGTTCCGCGGCCAGGACCGCATCCGGGAGGCCATCCACTCAGTCTTCCTTTACCACGCGATCCACGCCGGGCTGGACATGGCCATCGTCAACGCCGGGCAGTTGGAAATCTACGACGAGATCGACCCCCGGCTGCGCGAGGCAGTCGAGGACGTGGTATTGAACCGGAGGGCGGACGCGACCGAACGGCTGCTGGAACTCGCCCAGGAGTTCCAGGGCGGTGTTCAGAAAGAAGCCGATGAGGAGAAATGGCGGCAGCTGCCGGTCCATGAGCGCTTGATCCACGCCCTGGTCAAGGGCATCAACAGCCACATAGAGGGAGACACCGAGGAAGCCCGCCGCGCCTCGCAACGCGCGCTGGACGTGATCGAGGGTCCCCTGATGGACGGCATGAACGTGGTCGGCGACCTGTTCGGCGACGGGAAGATGTTCCTCCCCCAGGTGGTCAAGAGCGCCCGGGTGATGAAACAGGCTGTCGCCGTGCTGGTGCCCCACATCGAGGACGAGAAGCGGCGCAGCGGCCAGCAGTCGAGTAGCCAGGGACACATCGTTATGGCGACCGTGAAGGGCGACGTTCACGACATCGGCAAGAACATCGTCGGCGTGGTGCTGCGCTGCAATAACTTCGAGGTGACCGACCTCGGTGTCATGGTGCCCGTGGACAAGGTCATCGACACGGCCCGCACGGTCGGAGCCGACATCATCGGCCTGTCGGGGCTGATTACGCCTTCGCTGGACGAAATGCGCATCGTCGCCGCCGAGATGAAGCGCGAGGGGCTGGACATACCGCTGATGATCGGCGGCGCGACCACCTCGCCGATGCACACGGCGCTGCGGATCGAACCGGAGTACGACCACGGCGTGTTCTGGGTCAAGGACGCTTCGCGGGCGGTGGGCGTCGCCCGGCAGCTGATCGAACCGGCCAGCCGTGAGCGCCTGCACGAGGCTACCGCTTCCGACTTCGCCAGGCTGCGCGAGCGGCGGGCGAGCGGCAGCCGCCGGTTACCGCCGGTCCCGCTGGCACAGGCGCGGGGCAACCGTCTGGAAATCGACTGGACGCAGGCCGACCCGGAGCGGCCGGAGCAGCCGGGCCTGCACGTGCTGGACGATTATCCGCTCGCCGAACTGGTCGAGTTCATCGACTGGACGCCGTTCTTCCAGACCTGGGAACTGGCCGGCCGCTTTCCGGACATCCTCGACGATCCCCTGGTCGGGGAAACGGCCAGCGACCTGTACGCGGATGCGCGCGACATGCTGGAGTCCGTCGTCACCGAGGGGTGGCTGCAGGCCCATGCCGTCTTCGGGCTGTTCCCCGCCGCCTCCCGGGGCGACGATGTGCTGCTCTATAAGGACGACACGCGCGAGGAAATTCTGGAAACCCTGCTGTTTCTGCGGCAGCAGCGCGCCAAGGCCGGGGGACGCCCGAACCGCTGCCTGGCTGACTACGTTGCCCCCGTCGCCAGCGGGCAGCCGGACCACGCCGGGTTGTTTGCGGTTACGGCCGGGTCAGGCATCGAACGCAAGCTGGCGGAATTCGAAGCCGCCCACGACGACTACCGGGCGATCCTGCTCAAGGCGCTGGCCGACCGCCTCGCCGAGGCGTTCGCCGAGCGTCTGCACCAACGTGTGCGGACGGAGTTCTGGGGTTATGCACCCGATGAGTCGCTCGGCCCGCAAGAACTCATCCGCGAGTCCTATCGCGGCATCCGTCCGGCGCCCGGCTATCCGGCCTGCCCGGACCACAGTGAAAAGGAAAAGATCTTCAAGCTGCTGGACGCGCCGGCCAGGGCCGGCATGGAACTGACGAGCGGCTACGCCATGCTGCCCGCCGCCTCGGTCTGCGGTTACTACTTCGCGCACCGACAGGCCGAGTACTTCGTGCTGGGCCCTATCCTGGAAGACCAGGTTGAGGACTACGCCAGGCGCAAAGGCTGCAGCGTGGCGGAACTACACCGGCTGCTGCCGGCGAACCTGCACCGGTAGCCCGCGCCGAGGCCGCGCCTCACCAGACCAGGTCGTCGGGAACCGGGTGGTCGTCCTCGTCCGGGTTTCCGCCCTGCAGGTCGATGACATGCTCCGCCGAGATCGCGCGGACCGCCTCCAGCGCCTCCGCCGCCAGCAGGTGATACCCGCCGGTCAGGTAGACGATTCCGATTTCGCCCGCGGTGAGCGCCTGCTGCTGCTCCCGGGTGACGTAAATCTTGCGGATCCGGCCCTTGAACAGGAAATTCCGGGGCACCGAGGCGTCATCCCGATTCAGGCCGCCGGATTCGACGATACCGCGGATTCTGTTGTTGATTTCCCGGCGCCGCCGGTCCTCCGCCAGCTTCGCCTGCCGCGCCTGCCCGGCCTGCCGCCGCTCCTCGCGCTCGCGCACCGCCCAGGCCTCGTCAAGCGACGGCTCGCCGTCTTTTGTGCCGCGGGAAACGGGGGACGGGCGGCGTTTGCCGCGCCCTTTGCGCCGGCCTCGCCCGGCGGGCTTGTCCGGCTTCTCGCTAGCCAGGCCCAGGGCCCGCAGCTGATCTTTCAACGATTCCCCCATCCGCGACAAACCCGGCGCCGCCTCAGGCGACCACGATATTCTCCCAGTGCTCCGTCATCCAACCGTAAGTGCGGGAAATTCCCTCCCGCAGGCCGATGTGCGCTTCCCAGCCAAGCCCGCGTAATCGGCTGACGTCGAGCAGTTTGCGCGGCGTGCCGTCGGGCATGGTGGCGTCGAATTCGATAGCTCCCCGGAACCCGATGATCTCCGCGATCAGCCCGGCGAGCTCGGCAATGCTGATGTCCTCCCCGGTACCGACGTTGATGTGGGAGCAACGGTCGCTGACGGCCGCCCAGTAGTCCCCTGGCGGCAGCTCCATCACATGACAACAGGCGGCGGCCATGTCGTCGACGTGGAGAAATTCGCGGCGCGGCCGACCGCTTCCCCAGACCTGCACCACGCCGTCCCCGGCCAGCACCGCCTGGTGGAACTTGCGTAACAGTGCGGGCAGAACATGGCTGGACTCGAGATCGAAATTGTCCTGCGGACCGTACAGGTTGGTCGGCATCACGCTGCGGAAGTCGGCGCCATGCTGCCGCCGGTAGGATTCGCACATCTTGATGCCCGCGATCTTCGCCACCGCGTAGGCTTCGTTGGTCCCCTCCAGCGGTCCGGTCATCAGGGCCTCCTCGGACATGGGCTGTTCGGCCAGGCGCGGGTAGATACAGGAACTGCCCAGGAACAGCAGGCGGGACACGCCGCTGCAGAACGCGGCATGGATGACGTTGGTCTGAATCTGCAGGTTATCGCGGATGAAATCGGCCGGCTGCTCGTTGTTGGCCTTGATGCCCCCGACGCGCGCGGCGGCAAGGTACACCGTGTCGATGCGCTCGGCGGCGAAAAAGCGTTCGACTTCAGACTGTCGGGTCAGGTCCAGCGCCGACCGGTCCCGGGTGATGACATGGGGGTCGCCGCGGCCCTGCAGCGCCCGGACCAGGGCGGAGCCCACCATGCCATGGTGCCCCGCCACGAAGGTGTTGCCTGGCCTACCGGATTTCTCAGCCACCGGCCCGGTCCCGGTCGAGCAGGGCTTCCTCCCTGGCCAACCGCAGGTCGTGGGCCACCATTTCATCCACCAGTTCGCGGAACGAGATCCGGGGCGACCAGCCCAGCGTTTCCCGCGCCAGGGTCGCGTCACCCAGCAACGTCTCGACTTCCGCCGGCCGGTAGTACCGCGGGTCGACCTGGACGACGACGTCACCGGCGCGGAAACCGAGTTCCTCGTTCTCCGACCAGGCCACCACGCCGCGTTCGTCCGCGCCGCTGCCGGTCCACTCGATCTGCAGGCCCATTCGCTCCGCCGCCGTCTCGACAAAATCGCGCACCGAGTACTGTTTGCCCGTCGCGATCACGAAGTCCACCGGGCGGTCGTGTTGCAGCATCAGCCACTGTGCCTCGACGTAATCGCGTGCGTGGCCCCAGTCACGGCGGGCGTCTAGATTGCCGAGGTAGACGCACTCGTCGAGCCCGTGGGCGATACGCGCCAGGCCGCGCGTAATCTTGCGCGTGACGAAGGTCTCGCCCCGCAGAGGCGACTCGTGGTTGAACAGGATGCCGTTGCAGGCAAACATCCCGTAGGCTTCCCGGTAGTTGACGACGATCCAGTAGGCATAAAGCTTGGCCACGCCGTAGGGCGAGCGCGGGTAGAAAGGGGTCGTTTCCCGCTGGGGCGTTTCGTGCACCTTGCCGAACAGTTCCGACGTGGACGCCTGGTAAAAGCGGCACCGATCCTCGAGGCCGAGATTGCGGATGGCTTCCAGGATGCGCAGGGTACCTACCGCGTCCGACTCCGCCGTGTACTCGGGCTCCTCGAACGAGACGGCAACGTGGCTTTGCGCAGCCAGGTTGTAGATTTCATCCGGCTGAGCGCTCTGAATGGTTCGCTGCAGGCTCGAGCCGTCAGTCATGT
>CALKKN010000096.1 GCA_937995275.1 uncultured Lysobacterales bacterium
ACCAGCGTCTCACCTTCCTGGACGATGCTGAAATGTTTGAGGAAGCTCATCCCCAGCAGCACCTGGTCGCCCAACCCCGGCGCGATCGTCGCGCGGACGTCCCTGAGCCCCAGCGCACCGAGCTGCACCGAGTCCAGGCGCGTCAGCCATCCCCGCACCGGCCCGGCAGCCGTCATGACGGTCATTTCAGGGCCGAACTCCAGGCCGATCGAGCGGGCGAAACGGTCGGATACCGCAACGTCGGTCGCCCCGGTGTCGACCAGGAACCTGACCGGCTGCCCGTTGATCGCCCCGTCGGCCAGGTAGTGCCCGCTGCGGCGCCGTTCCAGCACCACCATTGCCCGGCCGTCGGCATCCTCGGCCAGCCGCATCCGCTCGGGCCCGATCGCTGACTGGTAGAGGGCGGTCAGGCCGCCCATGATCGCCAGGGCGGCCACCCAGTAAAGAAGCCTGGTACGGCTACCTGCATGCAACGGTTGGTGGTTGTCCACGTTTCAGGCCGGCGGGTTTCAGAGCGTGAGCCGCCGCAGGTCCTCGAGCCGGCTGGCCAGAAACCGCGTGAACCGGGCCGCGGCCGCGCCGTCGATGACCCGGTGGTCGTAGGAGAGGGACAGCGGCAGCATCAGCCGCGGTTTGAATTCGGAACCGTTCCACACCGGCTGCATGCGGGATCGTGAGACACCCAGGATGGCAACCTCGGGGGCATTGATGATCGGCGTAAAGGCCGTGCCACCAATGCCGCCCAAACTGGAGATGGATATGCAGCCGCCCTGGATGTCCTGGGGTTTCAGCTTGCCTTCGCGGGCCCGGGCGCTGACCTCGGCGAGCTCAGCGGCCAGGTCCATGATGCCCTTGCGTTCGCAATCGCGGATCACCGGAACCACGAGCCCGTCCGGCGTATCGACGGCGATGCCGATGTTGAAGTACTTCTTGAGCACCAGCGTTTCGCCGTCCGGGTCCAGCGACGCGTTGCAGCGCGGGTACTTCTTCAGTGAGGCCACCATGGCCTTGATCAGGAACACCAGCGGGGTCAGTTTGAAGCCCTGCGCCAGCGCGTCCTCGGCATTGGCGACGCGGAACGCCTCCATGTCGGTGATGTCGGCCTCGTCGTGCTGGGTGACATGGGGAATCCCGATCCAGTTGCGGTGCAGGTGGCCGGCGGAGATTTTCTGGATGCGGCTCAGCGGCTGCCGCTCGGTCTCGCCGTAGCGACTGAAATCGATCTCCGGCAGGGCCGGAAAATCGAGCCTCAGCCCGCCGATGGCAGGCGCCGTGGCCGCTTCCGCGCCCCGCAATGCGGACTTGACGTACGCCGCCACGTCGTCGCGCAGAATCCGGCCCTTCTCGCCGCTGCCGCTGACCCGGCCCAGGTCGACGCCGAGTTCGCGCGCGAACTTCCGCACGGCGGGGCTGGCGTGCGGCACCCGGGCAGGATCGACCGCGGCGAGACCGCTGGTGCGGCTGTCACCCGCTGCGCCCATTTTCTCGACGCTCGGCACGCCCTCCAGGTCCCGTTCTCCGCTCGGGGCCCCGATCGTCGCGGGCTCGGCCTCGCCCACCGTCGGGGCGGCCTGCGCGTCGGAGGGCTCGTCTCCTGCGGGCCCGGTCGCAGCGGGTTCTTCTTCTGTGGCCTGACTCGCTGCCTCCGCCTCCTGTGCTTCCTCGACCTCGATGATCGCGACGAGGTCCCCTTCGGAAACCGCGTCATCCACCTTAATCCGGACCTCCCTGACAATGCCCTCGACGGGCGAGGGGACCTCCATGGTCGCCTTGTCGCTCTCCAGCGTGATCAGCCCATCCTCGGCCCTGACGCGATCGCCCGCGGCCACCAGCACCTCGATGACCGGAACATCGGAGAAATCACCGATGTCGGGGACCTTGATTTCTATCGTCCTGCTCAATTCAGACTCCGGGCCACAGGCGTCAGGCGGTACTCGGGTTGGCTTTGTGCGGATCGATGCCCAGCTGCTCCCGGGCAGCCAGCAATTCGTTCAGGCTGAATTGCTCCTGCCGGTACAGGCCGTAGAGTGCCGAGTACGCGATGTGATAGCGGTCGACCTCGAAATATCGCCGCAGCTGCTCGCGGGTGTCGGAACGACCATAGCCGTCGGTGCCCAGCACGATATAGTCCGCCTGCGGCAGGAAGCCCCGGATCTGGTCGGCGAAACCGCGCACGTAGTCGGACGCCGCGATGACCGGCCCCGGCCGGTCCCGCAGACACTGCGTGACCCAGGGGATGCTCGGCTCCCCCGCGGGATTCAGCCGGTTGCGCCGGGCGCAGTCGACGCCGTCGCGGCGCAGCTCGGTGAAACTCGTTGCGCTCCAGACGTCGGCCGCCACGTCGAAATCCTGACTCAGGATATTCGCCGCGGCCAGCGCCTCACGCAGGATCGCGCCCGAACCCAGGAGCTGCACTTTCCGGTGCCCGTCAGTTCCCTGCTGCAGCAGGTACAGGCCCTTCCGGATGCCTTCCTCGGCCCCCTCCGGCATCCCGGGGTGCGGGTAGTTCTCGTTTTCGACGGTGATGTAGTAGAAGATGTCCTCGCCGTCCTGGTACATGCGGCGCAGGCCGTCCTGCAGGATCACCGCCAGTTCGTAGGCGAAGGTGGGGTCGTAGGATACGCAGTTGGGCACCAGGCCCGAAATCGTGTGACTGTTGCCATCCTCGTGCTGCAATCCCTCGCCGTTGAGGGTGGTCCGGCCGGCCGTTCCGCCCACCAGGAACCCGCGCGCCCGCATGTCGCCGGCGGCCCAGGCCAGGTCGCCGATGCGCTGGAACCCGAACATCGAGTAGAAGATGTAGAACGGGATCATCGCGACACCGCTGGTGGAGTAGCTGGTCGCCGCGGCGATCCAGGAGGACATGGCGCCGGCCTCGGTGATGCCTTCCTGCAGGATCTGCCCCTCCCGGTCCTCCTTGTAGAACATCAGCTGGTCGGAGTCCACCGGGCTGTAAAGCTGCCCGACCGACGAGTAGATGCCGAGCTGCCGGAACATCCCCTCCATGCCGAACGTGCGCGCCTCGTCGGCGACGATCGGCACGATACGCTCCGTTATCTTCTTGTCGCGGAGCAGCGCCGTCAGCGCCCGGACGAAAGCCATCGTCGTACTGATCTCACGCTCCCCGGAGGGTTTGAGCAGGGCGTCGAACACCTCCAGGGCGGGCATCTCCAGCGGCTTCACGCTCGGCCGGCGTTGCGGCAGGAAACCGCCCAGCGCCTCACGGCGCTCCAGCATGTACTTTATTTCCTCGCTGTCCGGCCCGGGGTGGTAGTAGGGAACTGCCTCCAGTTCCTCGTCCGGGATGGGCACGCCGAACCGGTCGCGGAACTGGCGGATCGAATCGACATCCATCTTCTTCTGCTGGTGGGTGATGTTCTGGGCCTCGCCCGCTCCGCCCATCCCGTATCCCTTGACCGTCTTGGCCAGGATCACCGTGGGCAGTTTTTCGTAGCTCATGGCCTCGCTGTAGGCCGCAAACAGCTTGTGCGGATCGTGCCCGCCGCGGTTCAGCCGCCAGATGTCCTGGTCGGTCATCGTGGCCACCATCTCCAGCAGTTCGGGATACTTGCCGAAGAAGTGCTCGCGGGTGTAGGCGCCGCCCTTGGCCTTGTAGTTCTGGTACTCGCCGTCCACGGCCTCTTCCATGCGCTTGCGCAGCAGGCCGTCCTTGTCCTTGGCGAACAACTTGTCCCAGTACGAGCCCCAGATGACCTTGATGACGTTCCAGCCGGCACCCCGGAACACGCCTTCGAGTTCCTGGATGATCTTGCCGTTGCCGCGGACCGGGCCATCCAACCGCTGCAGGTTGCAATTGATCACGAAGATGAGATTGTTGAGCTTCTCCCGCCCGGCCAGCGAAATGGCGCCCAGCGATTCGGGTTCGTCGGTTTCGCCGTCGCCCAGGAAGCACCAGACCTTGCGGTCGGATGTATCCGCGATGCCGCGGTGGTGCAGGTACTTCAGAAATCGGGCCTGGTAAATCGCCATGATCGGGCCGAGACCCATCGACACCGTGGGAAACTGCCAGAAGTCCGGCATCAGCCAGGGATGGGGGTAGGAACTCAGGCCCTGGCCGTCCGCCTCCTGCCTGAACCTGTCGAGCTGTTCCTCGGTGATACGGCCTTCGAGGTAGGCGCGCGAGTAAATGCCCGGCGACGAATGGCCCTGGATGTAGATGAGGTCGCCACCGCCGGGATGTTCGGGTCCCCGGAAGAAGTGGTTGAACCCGACGTCGTAGAGCGTCGCCGCGGAGGCGAAGCTGGCGATATGGCCACCCAGTTCGCCCCCGCGCTTGCTGGCCCGCACCACCGTGGCCATGGCGTTCCAGCGGATGATGGATCGAATCCGGTACTCCAGCTCCGTGTTGCCGGGATGCCGGACCCCCATCTGGACCGGAATCGTATTGATGTAGGCGGTGGTCGCATCGTAGGGCAGGTAGCCGCCGGAACGCCGCGTGTAGTCGACCAGCTGTTCCAGCAGGTAGTGCGCGCGCACCGGACCCTCGCGTTCGATGACCGCCTGCAGCGACTCCAGCCACTCCTGGGTCTCCAGTGGGTCCGCGTCGTGCCGGCTCTTGTCTGTTTCCTGGTCCATGAAGTGTCTTCCTGCCTGATCAGACGGCATAGTGCGAACGCCCGTCGGCGTCCAGCTTGATGTAACGGAGCGTGTTGGTGCCGCCCGACCTGCCCATCCGGTCGCCCATGGTGACGATGACGCGGTCGCCGGAAACCAGGGCGCCGGTCCGCCACAGTTTCTGCAGCGCCGACTGGACTACCAGTTCTTCGTCCTCGCTGTCCGTTTCGAGCTTGACCGGGTACACGTCCCGAAACAGGGTCATGCGCCGCCGGCTGGCCTCGTTCCGCGAGAACGCGTAAATCGGCACCGCCGACTGGACGCGCGACAGCCACTGGGCAGTCGAGCCGGATTCGGTCAGGGCGATGATGGCCTGCACGGACACATTGGTCGCCATGAACATCGCGGCCATCGCGATGGCCTGGTCGATTCTCTGGAAACGGACATTCAGGTGCGTAACGACGCCCTCCTGCTCGAAATGCCGCTCCGCACCGACGCAGATCCGGTGGACCGATTCGATGACGCGGACCGGGTGCTTGCCCACGGCCGTCTCGGCGGACAGCATGACGGCGTCGCTGCCGTCGATGACCGCGTTCGCGACGTCGAGGATCTCCGCACGGGTGGGCACCGGGTTTTCGACCATCGACTGCATCATCTGCGTGGCGGTCGTGACGATGCGGTTGTGCTTCAGGGCTGTCCGGATGATCCGCTTCTGCAGCCCGGGCAATTCCTCGTCGCCGATCTCCACGCCGAGGTCGCCGCGCGCCACCATGATGACGTCCGCGGCGTCACAAATCTCCTCCAGATTCTCGATCGCCTCCATACGCTCGATCTTGGCGACCAGGGCGGCCTCGCTGCCGGCCTTGCGCATCAGCTTGCGCGCCCGGTTGATGTCCCGCTCGTCGCTGACGAAAGATACCGCGAGGTAATCGACGCCCATCCGTGCGGCCAGCTCGATATGCGACAGATCGTGATCGGCAAGACCGGAGATGGACAGCCCGCCACCCTTCAGATTCAGACCCTTTCGGTCTCTCAGGATACCGCCCAGTTCCACGGTGCAATGGACCTTGCCGCCGTCCACCCGCTCGACGACCATGGAAATCAGGCCGTCGTCCAGCAACAGCACGTCTCCCGGATGGACATCCCGGGGCAGGCCCTTGTAGCTGACGCCGACGCGCTCTTTCGTGCCCGGCGTGGTGTCGTCCTCGGCATCGAGAATGAACTCGTCGCCCGCCGCCAGGTCGACCTGCCCGTCGGTGAATCGCTCCACCCTGATCTTGGGACCCTGCAGATCCGCCAGCAGCGCAACCTCCCGGTCCATTCTGCTGGATACCTTGCGGACCAGCCGGGCCCGCTCGAGCTGGTCCTCGCCCTTCCCGTGCGACATGTTCAGCCGGAAGACGCTCGCGCCGGCCGCGATAACGCGCTCCAGTACGGCCGGATCGTCGGTAGCCGGACCCAGTGTCGCAATGATCTTGGTCTGGCGCTTGTGGTTGCCGGTGCTGTCGGGATTGAAGTTCATTCGCGCAATTATAAATGCAATTGATAATCGTTCATGAAAGAAACGCGGGACACGCCCGGCTCGAACGAGCTACGGGCGCCCCGCCGCGTGGGGGGGACGGCGTCCGCAATCCGGTTAGAGTCAGCGGCCTGCCGTGTAGGGGTAGAGCTCGAAAACGCGATTGACCGCGGTGAAGACGGCATCCCGCAGCTGCTGGGCGACCTTGTCGTTCGCCTCTACCACGGCAACGCCTTGCCAGCTCACGCGCTGCCTGTCAGTGTCGACCAGGTCGATGAATACGGACGCTTCCGTGATTTTGGTCGGCTTGGAACCGACGCCGACGCCAACGCCGACGGCCGAGCCATAGGTCGCGCCGCCGGGCCTCCCGTAATAGGCGCCGCTCATGTAGGGCCTGGAATAGGTGGTCATTTTGACCTTGTCGTCCGCACGGAGGGTGACGTTGACCAGCAAGTCAGGCTGCTCGGCCATCCGGTAGCCCCGCACGGTCATCTCCCTGGTGATCGATTCGCGGAACAGCTCACCGAAGATCGGCGAGTTGTAGCCGCCTTCGATACCCATGGGATCGAAAAAATTCCAGGTCCTGTATTCCGCGAAATTGGCGTTGGGGTCGACATCACTGCGCACGGTCAGCCCGGATGCACAGCCAGCCGCCAGCATGGCCAGCAACAGGGCGAACAGTGGCAGGCGAAGCCCGTGGCGCGGGCTACGCCCGTCATACAACCGCCGCGCCGGGGTCATTGCGCTGCGGGCGCCGGGACGGGAAATTGGGCGAATACCTTGTCGACGGTGTCGTACACGGATTCGCGCAGGTTTTCCTGGATCTTGTCCGTTACGGTGAACGTGGCGACCCCCTGCCACACCATCTTGTGCTCGCTGGCGTCCACCATGTCGATGTAGACGTTAGCCTCCGTGTACTGGGTGACGGTCGTCCGGCTGGTGCTGGGGTAGCCCCACGGCCCGGAGTGGTAGCCATAGCCATACCTGCCGTGGTAGCCGCCGTACAGATAGGGATCCTGGTAGGTATTGACCCTGACCTTGTCTTCGGCGCCGATCGACACGTTGATTTGCAGTTGCGGGGTATCGGATTTCTGGTAGCCCCGCGCATCCATCTGGGTGCTGATCGCGGAACGGAAATGGGTCCCGACCAGGTTGGAATAATTGTCACCCTCCACGCCCATCTGGGTGAAAAAATCGTAGGTCTGGAACTGCCTCATGTTCACGCCGGGATCCACATCGCTGCGCACTTTGACGCTGGGGGAACAGCCCGTTAGCAGGGCGGTTGCGAGGAGGGCCACGAGGGCGATCGTCGGCTTGGGATGTAACGTGCAGAATTTCATGGACAACTCCAGGAGAAGGGGTCTGCGGATATCGTACCAGCCCCCAATACATTGTTCACGCAGTGCGTACTGCCGGGCCCGGCGGCACCAGGCCCGGCTTCGAACCGGCATCGGCGGTCAGCGGGCAACAGCCTCCAGCGCCACCACCGCCGGGAGCGACTTACCCTCGACGAACTCGAGAAAAGCGCCGCCTCCGGTGGAGATATAGCTGATGGCATCCCGCACGCCGAACTGGTCGATCGCCGCGAGCGTATCGCCGCCTCCGGCAATGCTGTAGGCTGCAGACCGTTCGATCGCCTCGGCCATGGCCCGCGTGCCGGCCGCAAAATTGCGGAACTCGAACACCCCGACCGGGCCGTTCCAGATGATGGTGCCGGCGCCCGCGATGATTTCCGCGTAGTCGATCGCCGTCAGGGGGCCGATGTCCAGGATCATCTCGTCCGGGGCGACCTCATCGACATTGCGAACCAGCGGTTCGGCGTCCTCCGAAAACGACCTGGCGACGATGACGTCCTTCGGAATCGGTATCGATCCTCCACCGGCATGGGCCTTCTGGATCAGCCGCTGCGCGTCGTGGATCAGATCCGGTTCGTACAGCGATTTGCCGACATCATGGCCGGACGCCGCGATAAACGTGTTGGCGATGCCGCCGCCGACGATCAGTTCGTCCACCTTGTCCAGCAGCGTCTCCAGCACCGTGAGCTTGGTCGACACCTTCGAGCCGCCGACGACGGCCAGCATGGGCCGCGTGGGATTGTCCAGCGCCTTGCCCAGGGCGTCCAGCTCCCGGCTCAGCAGCGGCCCGGCGCAGGCCAGCTCCGCTTGACGGATCACGCCTTCGGTGGATGCCTGGGCCCGGTGCGCGGTGCCGAAAGCGTCCATGACGAATACGTCGCACAATTTTGCCATCGTACGCGCGAGGTCACTGTCGTTCGACTTCTCGCCCGGATTGAACCGGACGTTCTCGCACAACACGACTTCGCCCGGTTCCAGTTCCACGCCGTCGAGCCAGTCACGTTCCAGCCGGACCGGCTGCCCCAGCAGTTCGGACAGGCGCTCCGCAACCGGCTGCAGCGAAAGCTGCGAATCGTACTGGCCTTCGACCGGCCGCCCGAGATGCGAGAGCAGCAGCACGGCGGCGCCCTTGTCCAGGGCCATGCGGATGGTCGGCAACGCCGCCCGGATCCGCGCGTCAGAGGTCACCCGGCCATCGCTGACCGGGACATTGAGATCCTCCCGGATCAAAACCCGCTTGCCGGTCAGATCCAGTTCGTCCATGCGCAGGAAGTTCATGGTTCACTCACGCATTCACAAGCGCCACCGTGGTGTCGAGCATCCGGCAGCTGAAACCCCACTCGTTGTCGTACCAGCTCAGCACCTTGACCAGATTGCCGTCCATGACACGGGTCAGGCCGGCATCGAAGATGGACGAGCGCGGATCGTGGTTGAAATCGACCGAAACCAGCGGCCTGTCGTTGTAGCCCAGGACGCCGGCCAGTGGGCCTTCCGATGCCGCCTGCACGATGCTGTTCACTTCCTCGACCGTGGTCGGACGGCCGGCCACGAAGGTCAGATCGACGACCGAGACGTTGATGGTCGGCACCCGCATCGAGAAGCCGTCCAGTTTGCCGTTCAGCTCCGGCAGGACCAGCCCCACGGCGGCAGCCGCCCCGGTCTTGGTCGGTATCTGGCTCATCGTCGCCGACCGCGCCCGGCGCAGGTCCTTGTGGAACACGTCGGTCAGGACCTGATCGTTGGTGTACGCGTGGATGGTCGTCATCAGGCCGCTTTCGATCCCGATGCCTTCGTGCAGAACCTTGGCGAGGGGCGCCAGGCAGTTGGTCGTGCAGGAGGCGTTGGAGATGACCTGGTCGGTGGGCTTCAGGGTGTCGTCATTGACGCCGTACACGATCGTGTTGTCCACGTTCTGACCCGGCGCGGAGATGATGACCTTGCTGGCGCCGGCCGCAAGGTGCGCACCCGCGGTTTCCTTGCTGCGGAACAGGCCGGTGCACTCGTAGACGACGTCCACGCCCAGTTCCGCCCACGGCAACTTCGACGGGTCGCGCTCGGCCAACACCTTGACCCGGTCACCGTTGACCACCAGGTCGCCGCCGTCGACGCCCACCTCGCCGGCGAAACGCCCGTGCGCGGTATCGAACTGCGTCAGGTGGGCATTGGTGTTGGCGTCGCCCAGGTCGTTAATGGCCACGATTTCGATCCGGTCTTTCCAGCCGTACTCGTGCACGGCCCGCATGACGTTGCGGCCGATACGACCGTAACCGTTGATTGCCACTTTTATTGCCATTTGCTGAATACTCCTTCTCAGTGATCCGATTCGTTTGCAGCCGCCAGCGAATCGCGGACGGCCCCGCTGACGCTCTCGACCGTCAGCCCGTAATGTTCGAACAATGCCTTGGCCGGGGCAGAAGCACCAAACCGGTCAACGCCGATTACCTTGCCGCCATCGCCGACGATCCCGGCCCAGCAATCCGACACACCGGCTTCGACCGCCACCCGTGCACGCACGGCCCGCGGCAGCACGGTCTCCCGGTAAGCAGCGTCCTGCTGCAGGAACAGCCCGGGGTTCGGCATCGAGACCACGCGTACATTGACACCGCTGGATAACAACTGCGTGGCAGCTTCCACCGCCAGGCCGACCTCGGAACCGCTCGCGATCAGCACGGCATCCATTTCGCCATTCGCCTCTTTCAGCACATAGCCACCCCGCGCCACGTTTTCAAGCTGGTCCGGCGTCCGCTGCTGCTGCGGCAACGACTGACGGGTAAAAATCAGGGCCGTCGGCTCGGCCCGGCTCTCCAGCGCCGCTTTCCAGGCCACGGCGGACTCGGGCGTGTCGCAGGGCCGCCACACCTGCAGCCGCGGAATGACCCGCAGGGCGGCCACGTGCTCGACCGGTTGATGCGTCGGGCCGTCCTCGCCGAGCCCAATCGAATCGTGCGTGTATACGTGGATGTTGCGGACCGGCAGCAGCGCGGACATCCGCACGGCATTCCTCGCGTAGTCGGAAAACACGAGAAACGTCGCGTTGTAGGGGATGAACCCGCCATGCAGCGCCAGGCCGTTGCAGATCGCGGTCATGCCGAATTCGCGGACCCCGAAGTAGATGTAGTTGCCGTCCTCGGTGCCCTCGTTGACATCCACACTCCCCGACCAGATCGTGTTGTTGGAACCGGCCAGGTCCGCCGAGCCGCCGATCAGTTCGGGCAGAAGGGGTCCGAACGCGTTCAGCGCAATCTGCGAGGACTTGCGGGTCGCCACGTCGCCACCTTCGGCCTGCAGCTTCGCGACGATTTCCGAGCTGGCTTCGTCCCAGGCAGCCGGTAACGCACCGCTCATGCGCCGCTCGAATTCTTCGGCCAGGCCCGCGAAGTCGCGGTGGAAGCCCTCGAATCCCTCCTGCCAGGCCGCTTCGGCGGCCGCCCCGGCTGCGCGGCCGTCCCAAGCCTCGGCGATGTCCGCGGGAATCTCGAACGGGGGATGGCTCCAGCCAAGATGGGCCCGGGCGGCGGCCACTTCCTCGGGGCCGAGCGGCGCGCCGTGGGTGGCCTCCGAGCCCTGCTTGTTGGGCGAACCGAATCCGATCACGGTGCGGGTGCAGATCAACGTCGGCCGGGCTGTTTCCGCGCGGGCCGTGTCGATGGCCTGCTGGATCTCCACCGGGTCGTGCCCGTCAACACCGCGGATGACCTGCCAGCCGTAGGCTTCGAAGCGCGCCGGCGTGTCGTCGGTGAACCAGCCTTCGACATGGCCGTCGATCGAAATTCCATTGTCGTCCCAGAAGGCGATCAGTTTGCTGAGACCGAAACGGCCGGCCAGCGAACAGGCCTCGTGCGATACGCCCTCCATCAAGCAGCCGTCGCCGAGGAACACCCAGGTGTGATGATCGACCACCTGGTGCCCGCCCCGATTGAAGCGGTTTGCCAGCACCTTTTCCGCCAGCGCCATGCCGACGGCGTTCGCGATACCCTGCCCCAGCGGGCCGGTCGTGGTCTCCACCCCCGGGGCTTCTCTGTACTCGGGATGCCCGGGCGTCTTCGAGTGCAGCTGCCGGAAATTCTTCAGTTCCGACATCGGCAGGTCGTAACCGGACAGGTGAAGGAGTGAGTACAGCAGCATGGACCCATGGCCGTTGGAGAGCACGAACCGGTCGCGATCGGCCCACGAGGGGTTCGCGGGGTTGTGCTTGAGATTGTCCCTCCAGAGGACTTCGGCGATGTCGGCCATGCCCATGGGCATGCCGGGATGTCCGGAGTTGGCCTGCTGGACTGCGTCCATGGAAAGCGCGCGAATGGCGTTGGCAAGTTCAATTCGATTGGGCATCGGGGTTTCCCGTATCCGTTTTGCTGTCAGGTTGGGAGGTTGCGCCGCGGCATGTCAGCCGCTGAAATCTCCCCATAGTATGCCCCAAGAACACGTCCGATTTGCCGCGCCGCCACGGGAATCTGCACTTGGCTTGACGCGTGTCAGCCCCGGCGCGCCGCATGGCCGAATTTCCTGAGGCGCCCGGCTTTGTAATCCGCCCAGTATGCATTCAGCTCACGCTTGACCGTCGGCAGCAGGAAATAGATGCCGAGAACATTCGGGAAGGCCATCGCGAAGATCATCGCATCGGAGAAATCGACGACGGAACCGAGTTGCATGGAGGCGCCGGCCACCACGAACAGCAGGAACAGCACCTTGTAAACCGCGTCGGTAATCGCGGATTCGCCGAACAGGTAGGTCCAGGCTTTCAGGCCGTAGTAGGACCACGAGATCATCGTCGAGAAGGCAAACAGCAGGACGGCCACGCTCAGAACCCAGGGGAACCAGGAAATGGTCGACTCGAAGGCCGCTGAGGTCAGCGCCACACCCTGGCTCGGATCGACCGATGGGTCCCAGGTACCGGTAATGATAATGACCAGCGCCGTGACGGTACAGACCACGACCGTATCGACAAACGGCTCGTAGAGGGCCACGAATCCTTCGGTCACGGGGTAGTTGGTGCGCACGGCGGAATGTGCGATCGCCGCGGAACCGATCCCGGCCTCGTTGGAGAACGCCGCACGCCTGAAACCCTGTATCAGGACGCCGACCGCTCCGCCGGCGATACCCTCGGGGCTGAACGCCCCGACGACGATCGCCCCCAACGCCGACGGCACTTCGGGCAGGTGCAGCCCGATGACCACCAGTCCGGCCGAGACGTAGATCACCGCCATCAGCGGCACGATCTTCGAGGTGACGCGCGCAATCCCCTGGATGCCGCCGATGATCACCAGCCCGACCAGCACGGCGACGACGACGCCGAACAGCCAGCCCTTGTCGGCCAGCCAACTGGCGTCGCCCCCGGTCACCGAGACCAGTTGTTTGAAGCTCTGGTTGGACTGGAACATGTTGCCGCCGCCGAACGAGCCGCCAACACAAAAAATGGCGAACAGGACTGCGAGCACGCGACCCAGTTTGCCCAGCCCCGGTCCGAGTTCGGCAAGGCCCTTGGAGAGGTAGTACATGGGCCCGCCGGAAACCGTGCCGTCCGTGTACTCGTTGCGGTACTTCACGCCCAGGGTGCACTCGACGAACTTGGACGACATCCCGAGCAAGCCGGCCAGGATCATCCAGAAGGTCGCCCCCGGGCCGCCCAGGCTGACAGCTACCGCAACGCCCGCGATGTTGCCGAGCCCGACCGTTCCCGACAGCGCCGTGGCCAGGGCCTGGAAATGGGTGACTTCACCGGCGGCCAGCGGATCGCTGTAATCGCCCCGGACGAGCTGGAAGCCGTGCCGGAAAGCGCGCACGTTGATGAACCTGAAGTACAACGTGAAGATCGTGGCCGCCAGCAGCAGCCAGACGAGGACGTACGGGACGCCCACCCCCGCCACCTCGAACGAGGAGAAAATGAATCCGGCGACGGCGTCCGCAAACGGCCTGACCGCCTGGTCGATGCGCTGGTCGATACCGGCTTCCGCGTGCGCCGTCAGCGCGGCTCCCGATAATACGATGGCCAGGGCCAGCCGCGACCCGCGTTTCGTTGTTGGCATGGATCTCTCCAGGTCGTGGGGGCTCAGGGAACGACGGTCACCGGGTTCGGGGAAACCTGCACCATGGAAATGGCGACGCTGCCGAACAACTGCGCATGAATACGTGAATGACCGACCTTGCCGATGATGATGTTGCTTACTCCGAATTCCTCCGCGAGCTGGCACAGGGTCTCGGCGGCATGGCCGTGCCGGATCACGCCGCGCGCCTGAACGCCGCGTTCCCGCAGGGCGACCACGACGGGATCGATGATCTCGAGGTGTGCGCGCTCCAGTTCGGCCTCACGCCGCCTGTGACGTTCCTCGTTTTCCTGAGGCGTGTTGAACGTGAAGGGCGACCACTCGATCACGTGGGCCACGATCAGCTGATGACCGGCAGCCGCAGCCCATTCTGCCGCGTAGTCAAGGGCCCTCACGCTGCATTCGCTGCCATCGATCCCCACCAGCAGGACTTTGCTCATTCGACATTACCCTCTGAAATTCAACGGATTGTAAATGGTTCGTGTCGGAACGGCCAGACGACTGCCGGCCGCAGTCCGGTCAACCCCCGGATTCGCGCCACTTGATGGAACAACCGATCGACGGCACCTGGTCTTCCGGCCCCCGCCCGGTTTCCGCCACCTGCCGCATGGCCAGGTAGAGGTCACGCCTGACCTCGCCCACGTCCGGCTGCCGCCCACTGGCATCCAGGCGGCCGCGGTATTGCAGTTCGAGGTCGGCATTGTAACCGAAGAAGTCGGGCGTGCAGACCGCGCCGTAGGCTCTTGCGACCTCCTGGCTTTCGTCCATCAGGTACGGAAAGGGGTAGTCCAGCTCGCGCGCCACCCGCTGCATGTTATCGAACGAGTCCTCCGGGTAGTCCGCCGGATCGTTCGGCATGATGGCCACGCTGTGGATCCCGATTTCCGCAAGGTCCGTAGCGTCGCGGACCAGCTTGTGGTTGACCGCCTTCACGTACGGGCAATGATTGCAGATGAACATTACCAGCAGCCCGCGGGGACCCCGGCATTCCTCCAGGGTCCACGGCCTGCCGTCGACGCCCGGCAGGCTGAATGGCGGCGCGGGTGCTCCAAAATCGCAAACGGGGGTGTGGGTACTTACCACGATCCGATGACCTCTTTCGACAAATTTTGAGTATATCAGCCTTCTGGCGGCAGTTTCCCGGCGACCAGCGGGTGGAAATTTGTCAGAATTGTATTAAACTTTCCATACAACCAGTCCTCTAACATCCTGCTACCACGGTTGGGAAAAGAATCGGGTTGGAGTTGATGGGAAAATGAATCCAGGCTGGACCATTAGTGCACCGGGCCGGCGGGCTGCGCTCGCCGCGTCCCTGCTGTTCCTCGGTTCCGGCAGCCTGGCCGCGGCAGAATCAGGCAACGGCGCCTTGCTTTTCGCCACCGAAACGCTCGGTCTCACGGCCGTTCCGGTCGAGGCGGCTGCCGACGATGAAGCGCCTTTCCCCTTGATGGTGGATCAGAACGCCGGTCTCGATTTCGACCTGGCGGGCAGCGAAAAACGCAAACTTCAGCTGGTGCTGGATCAGCCGCTGTCGCTGTCGGCCGGGACGACCATGCGCAGCTTCGAGGGCGGCTCGGACCTGCTCGGGCTGGACGCAACCCTCGACCTTCCGCTGGGGAACCGGTTCGGCCTTTCCGCCGGCGTCGACCGCCGAATGGGCAACTCCAGGTTCCAATCCCTCGGCAGCATCCAGTGCGTCAACGGCACCCTGCGCCCGGACTCCTACACGGCATCCGGTTGCCGTTTTGTCAACGAACCCCTGGCAACGATCGACCAGCAGAGAACGGACCTGGGCGCGCGGCTGGATTTCTCCGGTGCGTCGGCCTCCCTGAGCTGGTTCAGCCAGGAATCCGCACTGGATCAGCCCGGCGTACGGCAATTGAATCGAATGGGTGGCAGCCAGGCCGTGATGAGCAACGGGCTGCTTACGCCCATGCTCGCGAATCCGCTGCTCTCGCCGGACCTGGGCGACCCGTTGCAGTACATGAACGCAGAGGCCAGCGGCGTCGATCTCAATTTCAAATTGGGTATTGCGACCGACACCCGGGGTGACATCCGGCTGGGCCTGGCGTTTTCGCGCGTACTCGAGGCCGATTACACCGGCCTGTACCTGCAGGGTGCTGAAGCCCTGTCGTGGACGCTGGCCGAGCCATTCGACTCGGCGCGCATGAACGTCGAATGGAGCAGGGGCGCGTTCAGCACGGGCATCCAGGCCTATTACCGTGATTCGGTCGAATTCCTGAATCGTGACAGCCTCGATAGCCTGACGACGTTCGACGTTCACTTCACCTGGCGGACGCCCTGGAACGCCAATCTGAGCGTCGGTGCGACCAACCTGCTCGGCTCCGGACCGGACAGCGCTGCCAGCACGGAAAACCCGCCCGCGGACCCACTGGAATCGATTTACGGCCGCATCCCGTACGTCAGGTACAAACAGGACCTGTAACCCCCTACAGGGATCGTGCCCGACCCGGCACCTGCGCCTGCCGGATCAGCGGCAGGAACGCCCGGACCCGTATGATCGGAACATGTTAGACTGGCGCGGTTTCGCGCCCGAAGGTTAGAAGATGAAGAAACTCCTTTTCGTTCTCCTGATCCTGCTGCACAGCATGCCGCTCTCCGCGGCGCAGGGCTTTTCCTCCCTCGAGGAACAGATGACGGGGGAGGAATTCAGGGCAGCGGGCCTGGACAAGCTGACAGCCCAGGAAAGGGAGGCCCTGAATCAGTGGATCCGGAGCCATTCGCTCGCCACGCTGGCAACCCCGGCCGCCGCCGCCACGGAGGCTGCCGCCCCTGAGCAAGCCACCGGGGACCGGCGGGGGTTCCCTGACGCGGACGATGACGAAGACCGTGCGCCAATCACGAGCCGAATCGTGGGTAAATTCAGTGGTTGGGACGGGCAGTCCGTTTTCAGGCTGGAGAACGGCATGATCTGGGAACAGACCGACAAGGACAAGTTCTACATCCGTGAGGTCGAAAACCCGGTGGCCATCATCGAAAGAGGCATGTTCGGAATCTGGCGCCTGCACATCGAAGGCCATGACTCCGAGTGCCGGGTGAAGCGCATCCAGTAAGCCGCGCCTAGAGGTTGCGCCGCAAGTCCCTGTTGGGCCCCGCCTTGCGAATCAGTTCTTTTCGCTGCTGGCGGCTGCGGAACAACAGGGCCCGCAACACCAGGTAACCGGTCGCCGCGACGCCCATCAGTATGAAGGGGCCCGGGGAAGGCGCCTGCACGAAACCCTGTGAGTCCCACCAGTACCAGCCGAACGCACCGACGAACAGCGTGATCGCCAGGTAACTGGCCATGTTGAGATGGTAGATCCGGTCGCGCAGGCGGCGAGCCCGAAAGATCTCCAGGTCCTGCTCGCTGACCTCGCCGCGCTGGAATCCGCAGTAGGAGCAAATGGCGGCCCGGCTCGATATTTTCTTGCCGCATTCGGGGCAGGCAATTATCGCCATGGCGGGTTCCTTCTGAATTCCGCTCAAAGATACCAGCAATGTCGTCCGGTTTCCTCCCGGCGCCTAGCTTCCGTAAAACCGCAGCTCGGCGCGCAGACCACCGGCAGCGCGGTTGCTGAAGTGGATGGACCAGCCGTACAGTTCGCACAGCCGCTTGACGATCGCCAGCCCCAGACCGGCGCCCTTGCCCGTGATGTTCTGACCCCGGTAGTGGCGCTCGAACACGTGCTCGAGTTCCTCCTCGGGAATGCCTGGGCCGGTGTCCTCGACCCGGACCCGCCCGTTGCCGATGGTGATGAGCACTTCGCCCTCCGCCGTGTATCGCATGGCGTTGCCGATGAGGTTGCCCACCGTTACGGCAACGACCGATTCCGGGGCGATCACGCTGACGCGGTCCTCTTCGACCACCCGCAGTGCGAGCGGCTTGTTGCCGACCAACGGCTCGTAGAGGTGCACGACCTCGCCGACGATCCGCCCGACATTGTGCGCCGCGCTGTCCTTGTCGATGCCCTGCTCGGCGCGGACCAGGTGCAGCAGGGCCGTGGTGATGTCGGCCGACTGGCGGGCGGCGCGGGCGATCCGCAACAGCCGGGTGCGTACTTTCTCGTCCAGGCCGGGCTGGGCCAGCAGCAACTCCGTGGCGCCGGTGATTACGGTCAGCGGCGAGCGCAGTTCGTGGCTGACGTCGGCATTGAACTCGCGATCACGTTCGACCAGTTGGTGAAGCCGGTCGGCGTAGCTGTCCAGGGCGCTGGCGAGCCGTCCGACTTCGTCATCGGCAAAATGAATGGACAGGCTGTCCGGCTTGCCTTCCTCGCTCAGCGTATCGAGGCGGGCGGACAGGTCAGTGACCGGCTTCATCACGCGGCTCGAGGCGGAGGCACCCAACATGAACGACAGGACCGAAAACACCAGCACGACCCCTACCAGCGCCGGAATCAGCTGTTTTCTGAGCCGCTGATTGTCGCTGACGTCGTAGATCAGGAACGCCCACAGATCGGCCTCCTTGCGGACAGCCGCTTTGTACACGCCGCCGGCTATGTTGACGTCGTGAACGCCCGTGGGCAGGCTCCGCACAGCGGCGTCGACCGTCCGGTTGGGGTCGTCCGGCCGGGTGATGTAGCCCTGGATGCGCGTATAGAAGGGCTCCACAACCGAAGGATCCCGCCGCAGCTGCATCACGTAGTCGTCCAGCTCCTGCTTCAGGGTAGCCCCGATCAACTGGTCCTCGAGATAGTTCTGCAGGAACAGGGTGCTCAGCGCGAACAGCGCGCTCAACAACGTGCCGAACAGCAGGAACGAGAGGACTAATCGGCTTCTAAGCCGGCGCCGAAACTGCATCTGGATCCACCAACCGGTAACCGATGCCGTGCCGCGTCTGGATCATGTTGGTGCCGAAGGGTTTGTCGATCGCGCTGCGAAGGGAGTGGATGTGTACCCGCAGGCTGTCGCTGTCGGGCATTTCCTCGCCCCAGACCTCCATTTCCAGATCCGCCCGCGAGACGACGTTAGGCGATGCTTCCATCAGGCACTGCAGCAGTTTGAGGCCGATGGGATTCAGGTAAATCTCCTTGTCGCCGTGGCGGACGCTCAGGGTGTCGAGATTGTAGACCAGGTCACCTACCTTGAGCTCGCGGGGACTGCGCCGGCGGCCGCGCCCCGCCAGCACCTTGAGCCGGGCCTCCACCTCCTGCAGTTCGAACGGCTTGACCAGGTAGTCGTCGGCGCCGGTTTCGAAACCGGCCAGCTTGTCCTCGAGCCGGTCGCGCGCGGTCAACATCAGGATCGGCGTGTCCTTGCCGGCCTCGGAACGCAACTTGCGGCAAACCTCGAGCCCGTCCATTCCCGGCAACGCCAGATCGAGCACGATACAGTCGAAATCGTTGACGACCGCCAGGTGCAGGCCGGTCACGCCATCGCCCGCGAAGTCCACGGTGTGGCCATGATCTTCCAGGTAATCGCCCAGGTTGGCCGCGATATCGGGATTATCTTCGATGATCAGTACGCGCATCGTCAGTGCCGGACATCAGCTTCAGCCCCCATACAGCCCGAGGTCATGGTTCGGGATCATCCCCTGAAGTCGTCGCCCAGCACCTCGACACCCTCGAGGCCCTTGGCCAGCGTCTCCGCATCGCCGCCTTCGTCCAGCTTGATCATCAGCCGGACCTCGTTGGCCGAGTCCGCGTGACGCAACGCGTCATCGTAGGAGATCTTCCCTTCCTTGTACATTTTGAACATGCACTGGTCGAAAGTAATCATGCCGTGGTGGCCCGAATCCCTCATGACCAGTTTCAGCTCGTCGATCTCTCCCTTGCGGATCAGGTCCTTGATCAGCGGAGTGGCCATCATAACCTCGAATGCCGCCCAGCGCCGGGAGCCGTCCACCGCCGGGATGAGCTGCTGCGCAATGGTGGCCTTCAGGTTGAAGGACAAATCCAGCAGAACCTGCTCGCGCATGTCGTCGGGGAAAAAGTGCAGAATGCGATCCATGGCCTGGTTGGCGTTGTTGGCATGCAGGGTGGCCAACACCAG
>CALKKN010000097.1 GCA_937995275.1 uncultured Lysobacterales bacterium
GGAGCGAGCGGATCTCATAGTGGTGCTGGGCGGGGATTCCGGGTCGCGCTCTGTGCTGGGCGCGCGGCTGTATCGGGAAGGGCTGGCGTCGAGGGTTCTGCTGACCGGCCTGGAGCAGGGCGCTCTGGAGGCGATGCCCCATTATCTGCACTGGCGGAGCCAGCTGCTGCAATCACTCGGTGTGGACAGCGAAGCCATATTGTTCGATACCGTCTCTGCGAATTCCTGGCAAGAGGCCGCAAATACGCTGCAACTGCTGCGGGACAACCGATGGCGCACAGTCATCGTTGTCAGCGATCCGCCGCACATGCGGCGTTTGGACTGGATCTGGGCCAGGGTATTCGACGGGGCCGAGAGAGACTACCGGCTTGTGGCCAGCCAGCCGGATTGGTGGGACGCGTCGCGCTGGTGGGCCAATGAAATGTCCGCCAAGTTCGTGGCCAACGAATTGATCAAGCTGGTTTACTATCCCTTCAGGTACGGTATCTAGAGGCTGCACGGTATGGAAGTAGATCTCACCAAGTATGACAACAGCTGGTACGAGCCCGGCAGAGGGCGAATGATCTGCGGAATCTGGTACCTGGTTAATGTCATTTTCTTTCAGAATCCACTTAACCCTTCGTCAGCTTTGAAAGCAGCTCTCCTGAAAGCGTTTGGTGCGAAGGTGGGGAAGGGCGTGGTTCTAAAGCCTTCCATCAATATCAAGTATCCCTGGCACCTGGAAATTGGCGATAACAGCTGGATAGGCGAGGGTGTGTGGATTGATTGCCTTGCACCCATTCGAATTGGCTCGCATTGTTGTATTTCGCAAGGGGTCTATTTCTGTACAGGCAATCATGACTGGAAGGACACAGTATTTGGCTTGAAGACCGACACCATTGTTATAGAGGCTGGGTGCTGGGTAGGAGCAAAATCGAATCTTCTCCCCGGAGCGATAATGCGTTCGCATTCAGTATTGACGGCTGGTGGAGTTCTTAGTGGAGAGGCGGAGGCATGGGGAATTTATGTCGGTAATCCAGCGGTCAAAAAACGCACTCGTTCCTTGAGGTGATGAAATTGGGCGGGTTTTTTGATTGGCATTTGAAGTGCCTAATAACTTTACTATGATCGTCTGAATGACAGCTTGTATAGCTCCCAAGACGGGGACAGAGTCGAAGCCGCTAAATTGGCTTCAACGTCACGATCCGGAGGTAAGGGGTGGTGTAACGTCTTTTCTGTAAATTCCCGATGGTGAGAAAGAACTGAGCCATCCGGTTATCCTTTTGAAAGCGAATTTGGACGATTTGCAGACAAGAGGAAACGCAGAATGGCTTAGCCCTATGAGAATAATCCGATTCACGGCGCAGTGGAACTGCTCAAGACGAACGGCTTCGACGCCCTGGCCGAAGCCGTGACGGTTCTGATCAACTCGGCGATGGTCGCTGAACGCAGCGATTACCTGGGTGCGGTGCCGTATGAACGCAGTGCCGGGCGCATCGGCTAGGCCAACGGCTACAAGGGCAAGCAGCTCAAGACCCGGCTCGGCAGCTTGCCGCTGAAGGTGCCGCAAACCCGTGATGGCCAGTTTTACCCGCAGTCTTTGGAACGGGGGCTGCGCTCGGAACGCGCCCTGCTGCTGGCGATTGCCGAGATGTACGTGCAGGGCGTCTCGACCCGGCGCGTCAAGCGCATTGTCGAGGAGCTGTGCGGCCTGGAGGTGAGTTCGAGCCAGGTGTCGCGCGCCGCCGCCGAGCTGGACGCGATGCTCGAAGCCTGGCGCAACCGGGATCTGGGTTGTTATCGCTATATCGTGCTGGACGCGCAGTACGAGAAAGTCCGCCAGGGCGGCCAGGTACTCGATGCCGCGATCCTGATGGAAATATCGGAAGACTGGCAAACCGCCGAGCGGCGCTATGTCGTCTTCACCGACGAGAGTGCGATCGAGGGATAACCGAATTTACAGAAAGAACGTTGCTTAATCCTTCGCTCCAGCAAATTCATTGAAATCCACGTTGAAGCCACTGCGTAATCAAATCATCCTGATCAACCGCTTCTACTGGCCGGACTTTTCCGCCACCAGCCAGATGCTGACCGATCTGGCCACCAGCCTGGCCGCAGAGTACTCCGTCAGGGTCGTGACAAGTCGCGCCCTCTACAACGATCCCGTTGCCAAGCTGGAGCGCCGCGAGGAGCAGAAAGGGGTCGAAATCCTGCGCCTGAACACCACCCGCAGGGGGCGTGCCAACCTGTCGGGCCGCGCGCTCGATTACGTCAGCTTCTACATTCGGGTTTTCGTATACCTGTTACGCTACACCCGCAAAGGCGACCTGGTGGTGCTGAAGACGGATCCGCCGTTGCTGTCGCTGATGAACACCTTTGCCGTGCGAATCCGCGGGGGCAGGGTGGTCAACTGGCTGCAGGACATCTTTCCGGAGATCGCGATCGAGCTCGGGGCTTTTCCACGCAGCCGGCTCGTAACGGGCCCGCTGAAATGGTGGCGCAACCGCACGCTGCGGGCGGCGGAGGTGAATATCGTGATCAGCCACTCCATGCGCGCGCTGTTGGCCGGGCAGGGTGTGGCCAATTCTCATGTCATTCCCAACTGGGCGGATGGAGAGCTCATCGGACCGCTGGCGGACGCCGACAGCCCGCTTCGCGCTGAATGGGACCCGGGAAGCAAGTTTCTGGTCGGTTATTCCGGAAATTTCGGCCGCGCCCACAGCTTCGACGAATTGCTCGAGGCGATCACCCTGCTGAAGGAGTGTCCGGAATTCCATTTCGTGCTGATAGGTGAGGGCGCGGCCCTGGATAAACTGCTGGAAGCAGTCGAGCGCAGAGGTCTGGACAACGTCAGTTTTGAGCCCTACCAGCCGCACGACATGCTGCGCCAGAGCCTCGGGGCCATCGATCTGCACCTGGTTACTCTGAAGGAGCACATGGAGGGGCTGGTGCTGCCCAGCAAGATATATGGCGTGTTGGCTGCTGGCCGCCCGATCGCTTTCATTGGCGATGAGGACGGTGAAATCGCGGGCCTGGTGCGCGACAATGATGTGGGCTTTGTGGTGGGGCAGGGGGATGGGGCAGAGCTGGCGGAGGGGATTCAGGAACTGGCCGGGCAGCCAGAGCGATTGCGGCGAATGGGCGAGAACGCACGCGCGCTGTTCGACGCGGAATTTGCAAAGCCGATTGCGATGGAGCGTTGGAGAGGGGTTCTTGGGGATGTTGTTGCCAGGGGATAGGGGTCGCCCGCATGCGGCCTCCTACAGGGGCGTATGAACTACGCCTGGCCTCTGGTTGCGCTGGGACTGTCGGTGTTGCTCTGCTTCGTGCTGACCCCTCTCGCCCGCCAGTTCGGCTGGGTGGACAGGCCCGATTCGCGCAAGCAGCACGAGGGTGAAATTCCTTTGTCGGGCGGATGGGCCATCGTGCTGGCGGTCGCCGCCGTCATGTTGTGGCGGGGTGGCTGGAGCGGGCCGATCACGGTGCTCGGGTGGTCGTCGCTGATCGTTTTCCTGACCGGCCTGGTCGACGACCGCCGCCACATCAAGGTGCCGCTGCGCTTCGCGCTGCAGGCACTCGCGCTGCTGTGCATGATCTGGTACGGCGATGTGCTGCTGTACAACTTTGGCAAGCTGTTCTGGGATCGTTTGCTTGGTCTGGGGCCCCTGGCCATCCCGATCACCGTGTTCAGCGCGCTGGGGGTGATCAACGCCTTCAACATGATCGACGGCATGGACGGGCTTTCCGGCGGCCTGGCCCTGATCGCACTCGGTGGCATGGCCTTTCTGGCGGGGCGGGGCGGTTTCGTGGAGGAGCACGCTATTTTGCTGATCATCTCCGCGGCCGTGCTCGGTTTCCTGCTGCTGAACTTTCGCTTTCCGTGGCGGCAGCGGGCGCTGGTGTTCCTGGGGGACTCCGGAACGTCATGGCTGGGGTTCGTTATGGCCTGGTTCTTCATCCTTCTCAGCCAGGACTTCCAGGTGGACGGCAATTTTCGGGCTTACGCGCCGATTACCGCCATCTGGCTGTTCGGGCTGCCGTTGATGGACACCACCTACGTGATGATTCGGCGGGCGATCGTGCGCGAGCCGATCTTTGGGGCGGATCAGCGACATTTGCATCACCGCTTCTTGCGCAGCGGGTTTACGGTGGTGCAGACGTGGCTGGCGATGATCGGAGCGGCGGTGGCGATGGCCTTGATCGGGATTACCGGGGAGTTGCTGCGGTGGTCGGAGTGGTGGATGTTTTACGGATATGTGGGGTTGGCGGGTTGTTACCTGGTTTGGATGAATCGGTCGCGGAAGACCCGGCGGTTTTTGGGGCGGGAGATTCAATGAAAAGAATCGCGGCTGAAGCTGCTCTCACAAGGCCTTCTCCTGCAGCACACTCACAAGCCCTTCCCCTGTAAAATACCCCGATGAGTAAACGTATCCTGATTACCGGCGGAGCGGGGTTTCTCGGCTCGCACCTGTGCGAGCGTCTGCTGGCCGAGGGCAACGATGTCCTCTGCGTCGACAACTTCTACACCTCGACGCGGCGCAACATCGTTCACCTGCTGGACCATCCCAACTTCGAGCTGATGCGCCACGACGTCACGTTTCCGTTGTACGTCGAGGTCGACCAGATCTACAACATGGCGTGCCCGGCCTCGCCGATCCACTACCAGCGCGACCCGGTGCAGACCACCAAAACGTCGGTGCACGGCGCCATTAACATGCTGGGGCTGGCCAAGCGCACCGGGGCAACCATCCTGCAGGCCTCGACCAGCGAGGTGTACGGCGATCCGGAGGTGCACCCCCAGCCCGAGGCTTACTGGGGCAACGTCAACCCGATCGGCGTGCGTTCCTGCTACGACGAGGGTAAACGCTGCGCCGAGACGCTGTTCTTCGACTACCTGCGACAGCACAAACTGCCAATCAAGGTGGCGCGCATCTTCAACACCTACGGCCCGCGCATGCTGCCCGACGACGGCCGCGTGGTGTCCAACTTCATCGTGCAGTCGCTGGAGGGCAGGGACATCACCATCTACGGCGACGGCAGCCAGACGCGCTCATTCTGCTACGTGGACGACCTGGTGGACGGGCTGATCCGGCTGATGAACAGCGAGCAAGCGGTGACCGGCCCGATCAACCTCGGCAATCCCGGCGAGTTTTCGATCCGGGAGCTGGCCGAGAAGATTGTGGCGCAAATCGGCTCGACGTCGGCGATCGTGTATGAACCGCTGCCGTCCGACGATCCCACGCAACGCCAGCCGGACATCGCCCAGGCGAAGTCCGTGCTCGGCTGGGAACCGACCATCCTGCTGGACGACGGCCTGCCGCGCACCATCGAGTATTTCGCGAATTTGTAAACGTGGCGATATTTTGTAGGAGCGGCTTTAGCCGTGATGATTTTTTTGGTTCTTTTTGCAAACCAATCGCGGCTAAAGCCGCTCCCACAAAAGCCGCTCCTACAGCCGCTTCCACAGGTAATATAGCCCCATGAGCAACAAAAACATCCTTGTCACCGGCGGGGCGGGCTACATCGGTTCACACACCTGCCTGGTGCTGCTGGAAGCGGGCTACGAGGTCGTCGTGGTCGACAACCTGTGCAACGCGAAGTCGGATTCGCTCAGCCGGGTCGAGGAACTGACCGGCAGGGCGATCCAGTTTCACCAGGGGGATTTGCGCGACGGCCCGTTTCTGAAACACCTGTTCGAGCAGGAAAAGATCGATGCGGTGGTTCACTTCGCCGGCCTCAAAGCCGTTGGCGAATCCACTGAGATTCCGCTCGATTACTACCAGAACAACGTCGGCGGCACGGCCAACCTGCTCGAGGAGATGGACCACCACGGGGTCAAGGCCATCGTGTTCAGCTCATCCTGCACGGTCTACGGCGCGCCCGAAACGCTGCCCATCCGCGAAGATTTCCCGCTGGGTGCGGTCAATCCCTACGGCCGGACCAAACTGACGATCGAGTACATGCTCAAGGACTTGGCGGCCTCGGACCCGGAATGGGACATCTCGATCCTGCGTTACTTCAACCCGGTCGGCGCCCACCCCAGCGGCGAAATCGGCGAGGACCCGCTGGGCATTCCGAACAACCTGATGCCCTACATCACCCAGGTGGCTGTGGGTGAGCTCGAAGCTTTCGCCCTGTTCGGCGATCGCCGG
>CALKKN010000098.1 GCA_937995275.1 uncultured Lysobacterales bacterium
CCGCCGCCCTGCCTGTGGTCAGGGTGCCAGGCGCGGCTGGACGAAATTCTCGTCGACCGCCTTGCTCAGTACCTCGGGCGGCAACAGGCCCTGCGCCAGCAGGAAATCGTGGAATTCGCGCTGGTCGAACCGGTCCTTCAGACGCAGTTCGGTCTGCGCGCGCAGCGCCTGCAGGTTTTCGTAGCCGTAGTAGTAGGCCGTGGCCTGCGCCGGTGAGCGGAACGTGTAGCGGTCAATTTCCGTCTGCGCGTTCAGATCGTCCTCGACGACGTCCTCCATCAGTACGCGCTTGGCCTCCTCGGCGCTGATCAGGCCGAGGTTCAGCATCGGGTCCAGCCAGATGCGTGCGGCCCGCAGCAGCCGCGCCCGCAGCGACAGCAGCTGGCCGTCGAGCGGCATGTAGGGCTTGGCGATGGCTTCTGCGTACAGCGCCCAGCCCTCGACGTTGGCGGAATTGAAGGCGAACAGCGCCCGCGCGGTGGACACCCCGCCGCGCAGCATGCTCGTGAACTGCATCTCGTGGCCCGGCCGCGCCTCGTGCGCCGACAGGGTCCACATTTGGGCCGGGAAGGCGTAGTCGCTGGTTGGCCAGTTGCCATCCTCGTCGGGCTGCAGATTCGGCACGATGAATTCGGGAAATTCGCCGGTGTTGCCGATCAGGCGCGGCACGTCGAGGTGGGCGGCCGGCTGCTGGGCGGTCTCGGCCGGCGTGGCCATCCGTACCCGGGCCGGTTCGTCCGGCAGGGTGACCAACCGCTCCTGCTCAATGATGCCGTCCAGCGCCACCATGACTTCCTGATAGGCAGCCATCAGCTGATCACCGGGCACCTGCTCATCCTTGAGGCGCAGGATCACTTCACGGTAGTCGGTGGTGTCGAATCCTTTCTCGGCGGCCACCAGCGGGGCCAGCGCCATCATTTCATTGCGGATATTGGTGAAAGCCACCTGCCCGGTGCGAATCAGCTCTTCGGGCGCGGCGTAGACCCCGTAGTTCCTGAGCTGCAGCTCGTAGAGCTCCCGCGGCAAGGCCGCCTCGCTGCGGGTGTTGGGAACGATGTTCTCCGTCACCCAGGCATTAAAGGCGGTCAGCTGGCCGGCCAGCAGCGCGAGATCCTCTTCGTAGCCTTCGAGATCGGTCGCCGCGAACAGGGCGTTCAACCCCTCGATCATGACTGGTGCGCGTTCGAGGTCCTGCTCCACCTCGCCGATAAAGGGCTCGATCAGCCCCGGCACGCCCATCCTCTCGGTCAGGCGCTCCTTGGCCAGCTCCGTAATGGGGTCGTAACCTTCGGCCAGCCCGGTGTACTTCTTCAGCCGCACCAGGGCTCCGCGCTGCCGCTCGGGGGGCACCTGCTTGTCCAGCAGACCGTTGAAGCCGGCGAAAATCAGGCCGGTCAGGTTGCCGTAGGGCAAGACGCGTTCGTAATTGACGGTATTCGTTTCCATGTTGTCCCGGGTGGCCTGCAGCATGATTTCGATGTCCTGCCGCACGCGCGGGTCTTCCTCTATCGCGAGCAACTCGTTCAGGTAGGCGATCTTGGCCTCGTCCACCGCCATCTGCCGTTCATAGAGATTTTCCCGTAGGTCGAAAACTTCTTCGTCGTAACCGCTGATGCCCATCTGGCCGACGAATTCGGGCGCGAACTTGGCCGACATGTCCATCACCTTGTAGGCAATCTCGTTCGATCGTTGCACCCATTCAGGGGTGAAACCGGGCGTGGTCTGAGCAACGGCGGCAGACGCCGTCATGGCCAGGCACAAAGAAAGGCAGCGCAGCGCTGTCCGGGCGAAGCGGTTCGGATGCATAAAAAGTCCTCGATTTGCGGTGGCGCAAGGCTACACCGCTCAGGTGTCCAGGTCATGGGCGATTGGTCATGGTGGTGTGCAGCGGGGTAGCGCCCGCACCGGCCGCGTCATTTCGTTATATGCTTGGGACATGGACAGGCACGGGAGTTCGCCATGAGCAACATTCCGCAAGATTCCACCGCCCCGGAAATCATCGATGCAGGCCGACGCCGCCTGCAGGGCGCTGCCGGCGCCAGCGTCGCCACGGCCACCCTGGCAGGGGTGTTTCCCGGGTCCGCGGGAACGCTTCGCGCACAGCCGTCGGCCACCCTGCGCTGGGGCGTCGTCGGTACCGGCGGCATCGCCAACGGCATGGCGCCCCGCATCCAGGAAGCGAGCGGCGCCGAGTTGGCGGCGGTTTCCAGCCGCCGCATGGAAACGGCGCGGGAATTTGCGGACCGGCACGGCGTTGGCCGCGCCTTCGATTCCTGGCAGGACATGCTCGACTGGGATGGGGTCGACGCCATCTACATCGCCACGCCCACCAGCGTGCGCGAGGAGATTGCGGTCGCGGCAGCCAGCGCCGGCAAACACGTGCTGGGCGAGAAACCGTTCGCCAACCTGCCTTCGCTGCAGCGGATCACTGCCGCCTGCCGCACCCACGGCGTCGGCTTCATGGACGGCACGCACTTCGTGCACGAGCCGCGCACCGCGCACATCAAGGCGCGCATGCAGCAGGATGTCGGCTGGCCCTGGTCGGTGGCCTCGGCGTTCCAGTTTCGGCTGGACGATACCGGCAATATCCGGTTGCGGCCGGACCTGGAGCCTTACGGCGCTATCGGCGACACCGGCTGGTACACCATGCGTGCGGCCGTCGAATACATCGCGCCGGGGGTCGGGATCGCCTCCTGCGAGGGATTCATGCGACGTCATCCCGAGACCGGCGCCTGCGTCAGCGGCAGCGGCGTGATCCGGTTCGACGACGGTTCGACCAGCACCTGGAACTGCGGATTCGAGTCCGGCGCCGGCGTGCAGGACCTGCGAATATCGGGCACCGAGGCCGTGATCCGGCTCGACGATTTCCTGCGCTCACGCCGAGACGACCATGCCGGCGCCTACGAATACCGCACGGGCTGGAGGGACCGCGAGGAAGTCGTGGTGCCCGCCCCCAGCCGCGGTTCAACCCTGATGTTCGAGGACTTTGCCGCCATGGTCGGCGACCCGGACTGGCAAGAAGCCAGCATCCGCGCCAGCGAGCGCACCCAGGAGTGGCTGGATGCGATCTGGAACAACGCCCTGGCGAACGAGGCGAAGGGCCAGGCCTGAACCGGTACGGCGGAGCACTGCGGCCGACTAGTCGTCGAGGCAATCGCGTTCGAACGCCCTCAGCAGTTTGTCCTCGTCGGCGGCCTTGTCGAAGAAACCGGCCAGGTAGTCCGCCGCTTTCTCCGCGTCCTTTTCGGTCAGGCCCGGAGTTCTCCAGATCAGCTCGAATATGTCGTTCCGCCGGGCATTCACGTGCTGGATCGCGGCGCGCAGGGTTTCTGAATCGGTGCAGAAACCCCGGTAGCGCCGCTGCCTGACCGACCGCAGGCGCATTATCGGCAACGGCCTGGCGTAGGAAGCGTTGACGATGCCGGCCAGGTCGAAGTCGTACGGGACGTAGTAGATCGCCTCACCCCGTTCGAACAGGTCGCCGTTGTGGCAGCAGTCGCCCTCGTTCTCCGCCGTCACGAAGGACCAGTCGGTGTTGCCGATGATGTATTGGAAGACGTAGACCAGGGCCGCCTGACCGGGATCGAGTTGTCCCAGCGCAATGCCCGGGAGGTCTTTCGGAACGCCGCCCACCCGTGCCGCCAATTGCCGCTTGGGCTCTATGACGAAACCAAAACGCTCGTGCCCGTCGGTCTCAATGCGGTGCTCCGTGTCCATATACGTTATCCGCAACAACCGCACCCGGTAGCTTACGTCAGACAGCAGCCCGAAAATCCGGTAGGCGAGGTATTCCTCCACGGCGTTCGCAGCGCCCCTGTCCCCGCCGCGGCAATGCGTGACCAGCTTGAGCCGCTTGAGACCTGCGAAGGTGCCCTCACCGGCCTCGCTGCGCTCGAAATTCAGCCGCAGCGGCGGAAGCTCGCAGATCTCCACCCGGCTCTTGCCGCGCACGCGGACGTCGATGTCCAGGTCCGTGCCGCCGCTGCGCAATACGAATGGAAATTCCTCGCGGGATTCCTTGCTGCGGATCACCGAGTGGAGCGGACCGATCAACTGGACATCGACCACCTCGCTATTTTCGAACAGGGGCGTCGCCAAGGCCGGAGCGGCCATGGCCAGGCACATGCAGGCCAGGAATGATGTGCAGAGATCGGACACGTGCCCATGGTGCCGCCTGCCGCCTGCGTTCGCAATGCACGCTGTGACCCATCGGCCGTTTGCCCATCTCGAGAGTCCTGGCCGGCCGCAGGGCGAGTCCCTGAGTGGGACCCGGGCCGATTTCCCCAGAGCCCCCCGGGCATTTACCCGGGCCGACTCCCCAGAGCTCCCGGGCATTTACCAGGGCCGGGTTTGCACCATACAATGAAAATGAGTCTTGTTCTCACTACCAGGTGCATCCCCGGAGCAGTCGCCCCACCTCGCGCCACGGATGCCGCCACGCAGATCCCGGTGGGTCTGCCTCAGACATGGAGCGTCCGAACCGATGAAGTCGATCCCCTCATTTCTAAAAATTGCCCCGGTTGTATTCCTGGGGACCGTGGCCCTTGCATTGATCGCGTGCAGTGGCGTGTTCGCCCACGATGACAGCATGCCGGGCAATGCCCAGATTCCCCCGCACGCCCGGGACACGATGCGCGCCTTTCACGAAGACCATCACCACAACGAGAACCTTTCGGCAGAGGGAATAACCGCTTGCAGTGGCGGCGTGGCCGGCACCTATCCGTGCTCGAACGTGGACCTGATGGCGTTTCTGCCACTGGCGCAGATCGGCGGCGGCAACGGCAACGACATCTGGGGCTGGACCGATCCGGTAACCGGCAAGGAATTCGCCATCATGGGCCTGACCACCGGGACAGCGTTCGTAGATATCAGCGATCCCGTCAACCCGGTCTACTACGGCCACCTGCCGCCGCCCGCAGGCGTCAGCAATTCGAGTTGGCGCGACATCAAGGTCTATGCCGACCATGCCTTCATCGGCAGCGAAGCGCTGGGCAGCGGCCTGCAGGTGTTCGATCTGACGGTGCTGCGCGACGGGCCTTCGCTGGTGGACGGCTTCGTCGAAACCGCTCATTACACGGGTTTCAGCACTTCCCACAACATCGTCATCAACACGCAAACCGGATATGCCTACGCCGTGGGCACCAATAACGGCGTCTGCGCTCGGGGCATCCATTTCGTGGACATCTCTGATCCCGCCAACCCGCAGGCCGCAGGCTGCTTTGCCGACGACGGTTACACGCATGACGCCCAGTGCGTCACCTATGCGGGGCTGGACTTTGAACATGCCGGCAAAGAGATCTGCTTCGCCTTCAACGAGGATACGCTGACCATCGTGGACGTGACCGACAAGGCCGCTCCGGCACAGCTCTCTCGAACCGGATACGCGAACCGGGGCTACTCCCACCAGGGCTGGCTCACCGAGGATCACCGGTACTTCCTCCTCGGTGACGAGCTGGACGAG
>CALKKN010000099.1 GCA_937995275.1 uncultured Lysobacterales bacterium
AGACAAAGGTGCAGTCGAAATGATCTTGCAGGTACCGGACCACTTCGTTTTCGATTTGCGGCTTCAGGAACATCAGCATCAGGCCCAGCCGGGCATGGATCCGGATCTCCCCGTCACGGACGGTAATGGTGCCGTTCACCCCGGTGCGCTCGAAGTGGATGTGGTCTCCTTCCCAGCCATAAGCGATGTCGAACTTCCCGGCGAGGTCACGGGCGAGTTCGTCGGCTGCGGCCTGGGCGTCCTCGCGCGACAGGCTGTGGCGGGCATGCAAGTCGATGTTCGACATCAATCGACAACCGGTGTAATTGGTGGCAACAGTTTAGTCGGGCATCCGGAGATGCACCAGTACCCGCCGGTGGCGGTGCTCGTGTGAAGCGAGCGTTCCGCCGATGGGCGCTGGTTCTGCTGGCGGTGCTGGTGTTGTCGCCCGTCCTGATCTACCTCCTCGCCAATGCCTGGCTGGAGAGCGCCGGTGGACGCCAGGCACTGGAACGCGAACTGGCCCGGCGCGCTGGCCTGCCGGTACGTCTGCTGGGCGAATTCGACATCATGCTGCTGCCTTCGTTGGGGGTCGAGGGCACGGAGTTGGTCATTGGCGGTCCCGGGCCGGACGAGGAGTTCGTTCGCAGCCGGGAATACTCGGTCGCCGTGGCGCTGTCGCCATTGCTGCAGGGCGAACTGCAGATTGAGTCCATCCATCTGGCGGGCGGCCAGCTGCGGTTGGACAACCTCCCGCCCGGCCGTGAACCCACAGCCGCCGAGCCCGCTGCACCTTTTGAATTACCGGCCATCGAAAAGTTCGAGGCGAGCCAGCTGACAATCGTCCGCGGGGATGGGCAGGGACAGCAATTCCGGATCGACGAATTCCGGGTCGAGGGGTTTGCGGAGCGCCGCGACACGATGTTCCGGGTCGGGGTTGCCGGCTTCGGCCGGATCGGTGGCCTGCTGCGATGGGATTCCGCGAATTCCTTGCTGACCCTGGACGGAACCTGGTCGGATGCCTGGCCCGGCGACCTGAAGTTCGAAGGGCAGGTCGACTTCGGGGCGGGGGATGGGCGCGTCGCGGCGAGCTGGCCCGCGCAGCCTGCGAGCCCGGCGGAGGTGCTGGCGTTTGCGGCCGGCTTCGAGGTTCAGGAGGCCAATGTGCGCCTGCAGGCCATCGAGGCATCCGTCGGGATGCAAACCATGCGCGGCGACGGCTGTCTGCTGCTGGGCGCGTCACCCGCGTTGCAGCTTGAATTGACCGCGGACGAACTCGACCTCGACAGCCTGCTCGAAATCCCTCCGCTCGATGCGATGTCCGATACTCCCGGCGCGAGTGAGGCCGGCTTCCGGATCGATGTCCGCCTGACGGCCGGTGAGGTCCGGGTGGGGGGTGCGGTGGCGCGTCAGGCTGTATTGAGCCTGGGCGCCGAACCGGACTGCGGGCAACCCGAATGAACGCCCGGAGGCGCGGCCGGGCGCCGGCGACAAGGCCGGCAAGGCAGCGATATACCGGCCCGGCGGTATGCGCCCGGCAGTCGAGGCTATACAATTGCAGTTCGTAACTTGAACGATGCAGAGGGCGGGGTAAGGAGATTGCCGAAAAACCGTCAAGACAGCGACGGCCTGGCACAGGTGCGCGACGAGATCGATCGGCTGGATGAGCAGATCCAGGCGTTGATCAACGAGCGCGCTCGCCTGGCGTTCCGGGTTCGCGAGTCCAAGGCTGCGTCCAGACATGCCGTGGATTACTACCGGCCGGAGCGCGAAGCGCAGGTTCTGCGGCGCGTGATCGAACGGAACGAGGGGCCGCTCAGCGACGGCGAGATGCTGCGGTTGTTCCGGGAGATCATGTCGGCCTGCCTGGCCCAGCAGGAACCGCTGAAGGTCGCCTATCTCGGTCCGGAAGGGACCTTTACGCAGCAGGCGGTGCACCGGCATTTCGGACACTCGGTGCACGCCATCAGCCTGCCCGCCATCGACGGGGCGTTCGAGCAGGTACAGGCCGGCGATGCGGATTTCGGTGTGGTCCCGGTCGAAAACTCTTCGCAGGGCATCGTCAGCCACACTCTGGACATGTTCCTGCTGTCGGACCTGAAGATATGCGGCGAGATCGAACTCCGCGTCCACCAGAACCTGCTGACGCGGGCACAGAGCCTGGCGCAGATCGAGCGGGTATATTCGCACGAACAATCCCTCTCGCAGTGCAAGAACTGGCTGCGTGCGCACCTGCCGGGGGTCGAACTCATCGCGGTCGGCAGCAACAGCGAAGCCGCCAGACGGGTGCGCAATGCGCCCGAGGCGGCGGCGATCGCCGGACGGGCGGCCGCGGAGGTGTACGGGCTGCCCGTACTGTTCGCCGATATCGAGGACCATCCCGACAACACCACCCGCTTCCTGGTTATCGGGCGGCATGTATTCGCGCCGTCAGGCCGCGACAAGACAACCCTGCTGCTGTCCGGGCACGAAGGGCCGGGCTTGCTGTACCGGTTGCTCGAGCCGTTCCACATTCACGGAGTGAACCTGACGCGCATTGAGTCGCGGCCGTCACGGCTGGGCAAGTGGGCGTACGTGTTTTTCGTGGATATCGAGGGCCACGTAGAGGACCCGCCGGTGGCCACGGCGCTGCAGGACCTGGCCAAGGTCAGCAAGCTGGCACGCGTCCTCGGCTCCTATCCCCGGGCGGTCCTGACACCTTCATGATCCTGCGCACCGAGCCCGCTCCGGCGCCCCTCAGCGGCGATCTGACGCCGCCGGGCGACAAGTCCATCTCGCACCGCGCCCTTATTTTCGGCTGCCTGGCGGCGGGCGAATCCCGGATCCGCGGCCTGCTCGACAGCGAGGACATCCGGGCGACCGCGGAGGCTTGCCGCCAGTTGGGCATGACGGCCAGGCAGGAGGACGGTGAACTGGTGCTGCAGGGCGTGGGCGAGGCCGGGTTGCATCAACCCGCCGCGCCTCTCGACATGGGGAATTCAGGCACGGCCATGCGGTTGCTGGCAGGAGTCCTGGCGGCTCAGGATTTCGATTCCGAGCTGATCGGCGACGCTTCTCTGAGTCGACGGCCCATGCGGCGGATCGTGCAGCCACTCGAAAGAATGGGCGCCCGGATCGACACCGCGGAGGGTGGAACGCCGCCGTTGAGGATCCGGGGCAATCCCCGCCTGCGCGGCATCGAGTATGACTCGCCCATCGCCAGTGCGCAGGTGAAGTCCTGCCTGTTGCTGGCCGGGCTGTACGCAACCGGGCATACCTCGGTGCGCGAACCACTGAAGAGCCGCGATCATACCGAGAGGATGTTGCCGGCGTTCGGGGTCAACCTGCGCGGGGATTGCGGCGTGCGTGGCGGCAGCCGTCTGAAGGGCGCGTCGGTGCAGGTTCCGGCCGATATTTCGTCGGCTTCATTTTTCCTGGTCGCCGCAGCCATGGTGCCGGGTTCGGACCTGTTGCTCCGCGAAGTGGGCCTGAACGAGACCCGTGACGGCATCCTGCACGTTCTGCGCGCGATGGGTGCCGATCTTACCGTTCACAACCGGCGGCAGTTCGGGGGCGAAGAGGCTGCCGACTTGCGGGTGCGCTACGCGGGCCGGCTGGAGGGGGTGGACATCCCGCCGGAGCGGGTCCCCGCGCTGATCGATGAATTGCCGGTCGTCCTGGCGCTGGCGGCTGTCGCAGAAGGCACGACGCGGGTTCGCGGCGCCGCGGAATTGCGCGTCAAGGAGAGCGACAGGCTGGCCGTCATGGGGCGCGGGCTGTCCGCGTTGGGCGTCCGCCTGCGGGAATATGACGACGGCATGGATGTCGAGGGCGGGGCCATTGCGGGCGGTCGCGTCGACGGCGCGGGCGACCATCGCTGCGCGATGAGTTTCGCCGTCCTGGGACAGGTGGCGGACAAAGCGGTCACGATCGACGGGGCGGCGAACGTCGACACCTCCTATCCGGGTTTTGTCAGTGACCTGCGATCGACGGGCGGCAGGGTCGCAGTGGCGGAGGACGGCTGAATGTCCGCGCAGCAGACATCGGTACCCGTTGTTGCCATCGACGGCCCGGGCGGCTCCGGCAAGGGGACCGTGGCGATGCGCCTCGCCCAGGACCTCGGCTGGCATTTCCTCGACAGCGGGGCGCTCTACCGGCTCGTTGCGGTTGCTGCCATGGACCGTGGCATCGCGGCGGATGACGAAGCTGCACTCGGACGACTGGCCGAGGGGCTGGACGTCAACTTCGGCGTCTCGGGCGACGGCATGTTGGTGCTGCTCGATGGCAATTACATTACCGGCCGGCTGCGGTCGGAGCCAGTCAGCGCCTTCAGTTCCAGGGCGGCGGCGCTCCCGGCTGTGCGTGCCGCGCTGGTCAGGCGCCAACGGGCGTTTCGCAAGCCGCCCGGCCTGGTCGCCGACGGGCGCGATATGGGCTCGGTCATTTTTCCCGACGCCAGGCTCAAGGTGTTTCTCACGGCGAGCCCTGACGCCAGGGCGGCCAGGCGCTATAAGCAGTTGAAAGAAAAAGGGGAAAATGTTAATCTCTCGCGCCTTCTCGAGGAGATCAGGAAACGCGACGAGCGGGACAGTTCGCGGGCAATTTCGCCATTGAAGCCCGCGCCGGATGCCCACATTATCGACTCGACGGAGATGAGCATCGACGACGTGCTGATTATTGTTCATGGACTTTTCCAGGGATTATCAGCAGATGATTGATTATATTTGTTTTTTTGGAGCCATTCTCTTGAGCAGGAGAAATTTGATCCCGGCCCGGCATGTGGTTTCGCCGGTCGGTCCTGCCCCGGATTTTCATGGCATTGAGCAACGGGCGCACCAGTGCCCCACAACCTTGGGTGGATGGTAACCCGACGCCTATGGCGGGGCCATCCGTGAGTACTTATCAACATGACTGAAAGTTTTGCAGAGTTATTCGAACAAAGCCTGGCCGCACAGAATCTGAAGCCGGGCGCCATCGTGACCGGGACGGTCGTCGAGATCCGCGAGGACTCGGTCATCGTCAACGCCGGTCTGAAATCCGAAGGCATCGTCCCGATCAGCCAGTTCAAGAACCTCAATGGTGAACTGGAGGTCGAAGTGGGCGATGAGGTCGAGGTCGCACTCGATACCGTAGAGGACGGTTTCGGCGAAACGCGTCTGTCTCGGGACAAGGCCAAGCGCGCCCTGGTCTGGGACAAGCTGGAAGGCGCCTTCGAGGAAGACAACACGGTCGAGGGCAAGATCAGCGGCAAGGTCAAGGGCGGTTTCACCGTCGACATCGAGGACATTCGCGCATTCCTGCCCGGGTCCCTGGTCGACGTGCGTCCCGTGCGGGACCCCGCTTATCTGGAAGGCAAGGACCTCGAATTCAAGATCATCAAACTCGATCGCAAGCGCAACAACATCGTGGTGTCGCGGCGGGCGGTCGTGGAGTCCGAATTCAGCGCGGAGCGCGAGGCCCTGCTGGAGCGCCTGGAAGAAGGCGTCATCATCAAGGGCGTGGTCAAGAACCTCACCGATTACGGTGCGTTCCTGGACCTCGGCGGCATCGACGGCCTGCTCCACATCACCGACATGGCGTGGAAGCGGGTGCATCATCCGAGCGAAGTGGTGAACGTCGGCGACGAGCTGGACGTCCGTGTCCTGCGTTTCGACCGGGAGCGGAACCGGGTCTCGCTGGGACTCAAGCAACTCGGTGACGACCCCTGGAACGACCTGTCGCGCCGCTACCCCGTGAGTACGAGGCTGTTCGGCAGGGTTTCCAACATTACCGATTACGGGTGTTTCGTCGAGATCGAGGACGGCGTCGAAGGATTGGTGCACGTATCCGAGATGGACTGGACGAACAAGAACGTCAATCCGGCCAAAGTCGTCCACACGGGTGACGAGGTCGAGGTCATGGTGCTGGACATCGACGAGGAACGCCGCCGCATCTCCCTGGGCATGAAGCAGTGCAAGCCGAACCCGTGGGAGTCGTTTGCCGCCACCCACAACAAGGGCGACAAGGTTACCGGCGCCATCAAGTCCATCACCGACTTCGGCATCTTCATTGGCCTGGAAGGCGGGATCGACGGCCTGGTCCACCTGTCGGACATCTCCTGGCAGGATACCGGCGAGGACGCGGTCCGCAACTTCCGCAAAGGTGAAGAAGTTGAAGCCGTGGTGCTGGCGGTCGACCCCGAGCGTGAGCGCATTTCGCTCGGCATCAAGCAACTGGACCAGGATCCGTTCGCGACATTCATGGCCGCGCATCCCCGGGGCTCCATGGTAAAGGGGAAGGTCAAGGAGGTTGACGCCCGCGGTGCGGTGATCGAACTGGGCGAGGGCGTCGAGGGATACCTTCGCGCCTCTGACATCAGTGAGGAACGGGTCGACGACGCCAGCCGGGTGCTCTCGGTTGGTGACGAGGTGGAGGCGAAGTACATCAGCCTCGACCGCAAGAACCGGACGCTCAGCCTGTCGATCCGCGCCAAGGAAGACGCCGAACTGGCCGAGGCGCTGAAGGAGTACAAGCAGGTCAGCGGGGGCGGCGGCACGACGTCGCTCGGGGATCTGCTCAAGGAACAGCTGGAGCAGGATTCCTGAGCGCCGGTACGGGCACAGTAATCGGAAAGCGGGGGCTGGCGACCAGCCCCCGGGTTCCGGCCGAACAAGCGTGACATGGAAAGGCAATAACAACACGGACAGCAGGAAAAGCGATGACAAAATCTGAGCTGATCGATCAACTGGCGGATATCCAGCGACACCTGGCCCATCTGGACGTGGAGTTGGGGGTCAAGTCCATCCTCGAGCAAATGAGCGCGGCCCTGGCCAGCGGCGACCGCATCGAGATCCGGGGCTTCGGCAGTTTCTCGCTGCATTACCGTGCACCCCGCATGGGCAGAAATCCCAAGACGGGCGAATCGGTTGCATTGCCGGGCAAGCACGTTCCACATTTCAAACCGGGAAAAGCACTGCGCGAGCGCGTCGACTACCCCAAGAGCTGACAGGCTCTTGTATCGAATCGCCTTCATTCTGGTCACGGTTCTGGCCGTTGCGCTGGGGTTGGTGATCGGAACCCTGAATCCTGACACTGTCCGGCTGGATCTGCTTTGGATCCAGCTCGAATGGCCCTTGGGGCTGGCACTGCTGACAGCGGGCACTCTCGGCCTGTTGTTGGGACTTCTGCTGGCCTGGTTCTTCAGTATCCTTCCCCTGCGCGCCCGGCTGCGCAGGGCCGGCGGCGGAAGCGCCGGCGCGGGTTCACAAGGTGCGCTGAAGAACGTCCATGATTGAATACCTCCTGCTTCTGTTGCTGCCGGTCGCCGTGTATTTCGGCTGGTGGCTGGCGCGGGCGATTGAGCGGCGCTCGTCGGGCAAGCGCAAACGGCTGTTCAGCGACCAGTACTTTCAGGGCCTCAATTACCTGCTGAACGAACAGCCGGACAAGGCCATCCAGGTGTTCCTGGAATTGGCCGAGGTCAACCAGGAGACGGTGGAAACGCACATGGCACTGGGCAACCTGTTCCGTCGACGGGGCGAGGTCGACCGCGCTATCCGGTTTCACCAGAACATCATCGCCAAGCATGGGCTGAAGCCCGAGCAGCGAACCCAGGCTCTGCTCGAACTCGGTGAGGATTACATGCGGGCCGGTTTGCTCGACCGGGCCGAGCGCCTTTTTTCCGAGCTGATCGAAACGGATGCGCACACACCCTCCGCGCTGCGCAGTCTCCTCGACATCTACCAGCAGGAGAAGGACTGGGACAAGGCATTGGAGCAGGCTCAGCGCCTCGAGCAGGTCAGCGGCGAGCACATGGGCGGCGTCATGGCGCAGTTCAGCTGCGAAATGGCCGAGGCGGCGCTGGCCGACATCGACCCCGAGCGGGCCCGGCGGCACCTGCGCCACGCGCGCCGCCATGACCCTCGCTGTCTGCGGGCGCGGTTCTTACTGGCCGACATTGCCATGCAGGCCGGTGAGCCGGGCAACGCGGTCGAGCTTTACGAGGAAATCGCCGAGCTCGATTCCGATTACGTTCCGGAACTGCTCGACGACTATCTCGATGCCGCGGGCGCAGCCGGCGAAGAGGAGCGCTCCCGACAAAAGCTCGACGAATGGGCCGAACGTTACAACGGCATATCGCTGACTCTCAAACTCACTGAGTTCATCGCCCGGGACCAAGGCGGCGACGCCGCCGGCCAGTATCTGGTGGACCGACTCGCGAGCAAGCCCTCGGTGCGTGGTCTCGATCGGCTGATCGAACTGAAGGCGGGCAGTCACTTCGACGCCGAGTCGAGCGAAGACATCCTGAAAGCCATGACCACGCGGCTGTTGTCACGCCAGCCTCAGTATCGCTGCCATCACTGTGGGTTCAGCGGGCAAACCCATCACTGGCTGTGTCCCAGTTGCCGCAATTGGAGCACCACGAAAAGAATTCAGGGCGTGCTCGGAGAATAGGCCCGATACCCGGGGGCGACCGACAAGGACATGAACGATCCGCTGGTAATCGCCGTCACTTTGTTGATGTCCTGGCTGCTGACCGGCCTGGCCGCTTGGTACGCATCCAGGATGGGGTTGCTCGACCAACCGGGTGACCGGCACAGTCATGCACAGCCCACGCCACGAGGGGGCGGGGCGGGTCTGGTTCTCGCACTGCTGCTTGGCAGCCTCGTGCTCGCCGGCGATCGGATTCCTGATTACTGGTCACAGTGCGCCGCACCGGGCGTCGTGGTACTTGCCCTCATGGGCTGGTGGGATGACCACCGATCGCTGAGCGTTCGCCTCCGTCTCGCCGTTCAGCTGACAGTCAGCATCTATCTGCTATGGTGCGCAGCGAGCCGGGGATGGCTCGGAGGAGCGGTGCCGCTGCTGGTGGGCGGACTGTTTGTGATCTGGATGACCAACCTGTACAACTTCATGGACGGTAGCAACGGAATGGCGGGACTGCAGGGCATCTTTGCAGGCTGCGTAATGGCCTGGCTTTTCCACCTCTCCGGCGATTCGGGTTCGGTGCTGTTGGCTTTCCTGCTGGCCGCCGCCTGTGCGGGTTTTCTGCCCTGGAATCTGGGGCGGCCAAGGGTGTTCATGGGCGACGTGGGCAGTGTCGCTCTGGGTTTCAGTATTGGCGCCCTGCTGCTTTATGGAGCTGCTTCGGGTGCCATCGATCCTCCGGTGGCCTGGCTGGTCATGCTGCTGTTTCTGACCGATAGCACGATGACCCTGTTGACCAGGGTAATGAGGCGAGAGCGGTGGTATAATGCGCACCGGCAACATCTGTACCAGCGGTTGATTGTTCGCGGCTGGCCACACGGCCGTGTCGCCATGCTTTACCAGGCAGTCAACCTGGCCCTGGTCCTGCCGGCGATCGGAGTTGCAGTCAGATTTCCGGCGGTGGCGTGGGCCGTAGCGCTTGTCATGACATTGATGTTTGCCTGCGGCTGGTACCTGTTGACGAGAAAGATTGGAGTGTTCGCTCGAGCGGGATAAGAACATGGACCTTTCGCACATCCTGCGTCATCCGCGCGCGGCAGTAGTCGCCCACGACCTCGTGATGGTCGGCGTGGCCTGGCTGGCCGCCGGCTGGGTCGTTCGCCGTGGAGATACGTACGGGGTCATCGAGTCCCTGCCCCTCGTTTCCGAATTGGTTCTGGTGCTGGCAGTGCAGGGCCTGGTGCTCTGGTTGACCGGGCTGTACAAGGGACTGTGGCGCTTCGCGAGTTTTCCGGACCTGTGGAATATTGCCCGGGGCTCCCTGTTCGGCACACTCCTGATCATTGCGGCGCTGACGATTTTCTACGGGACCGAAGTGCGCAATGTCCTGCTGTCGATCCTGATTTATCCCGCCATCCTGTTTCTTGCCCTCGGTCTGCCCCGGATGTGCTATCGCTTCTGGAAGGACTCGCGGATGCCGAATAATGCCAAAGGCGCTGGCCTGCAACGGGTTCTGCTGCTTGGCGCCGGTCGTTCCGGGGCGCTCCTGGAGCGGGAATTGCGTCGTCGCGGGGCCTCGGATGTGGTCGGTTTCCTGGACGATGACGAGCGCCTGAGAGGTGCCCAGGTGCATGGTGTGCCGGTGCTGGGCACGATCGATCAGCTTCCGAGGGTGTGCCGGGAAGTGGGTGCGGATCTGGTCATTATCGCCATGCCCTCTGCGACGAATCAGCAAATGCAGCGCGTGGTCGAAATCTGCGAACAGAGCGGCATCGAGTTCCGCACGCTGCCCACGCTGAATGAACTCGGCAGCACGGCGACCCGGATCGACGATCTGAAACGCGTGGCGATCGACGACCTGCTGGGCCGGGAGCCGGTCTCCCTGGTTTGGGATTCCATTCGCGAGGGTCTGGCCGGCAAGCGGGTCATGATCACCGGTGGCGGTGGCTCGATCGGGTCCGAACTGTGCCGGCAGATCGCCCGCCTGAATCCGATCGAACTCATCGTTGTGGATAACAGTGAGTATGCGCTGTACCGCATCGACCATGAACTCCAGAGCGAGTTCCAGGACCTCATTTTCTACAGCATTCTGGGTGACATCTGCGACTCGGCCACGGTGGAGAAGGTCGTGGGGGAATATCGGCCCGACATGATTTTCCACGCCGCGGCTTACAAGCACCTGCCGATACTGCAGACCCAGATTCGTGAAGCCTTCCGCAACAATGTCCTGGGAACGATGCGACTGGCCGAGGCGGCGGAGCGCCATCACGTAGGCACTTTCGTACTCATTTCGACGGACAAGGCGGTCAACCCGGCCAATATCATGGGGGCGACGAAGCGCGTGGCCGAGATGTACTGCCAGAACATGAACGCGCGATCGCAAACCCGCTATATCACCGTGCGGTTCGGCAACGTGCTGAATTCGAACGGCAGCGTGGTGCCGCTGTTCAAGGAGCAGATCGCCAAGGGCGGACCCGTGACGGTCACGCATCCGGAAATATCGCGCTACTTCATGACCATCT
>CALKKN010000100.1 GCA_937995275.1 uncultured Lysobacterales bacterium
GGTCGTTCAATTCCAGCGCGGCGATGCTCATGCGGGTTGTGACTTGAGAAAGCGCAGCAGGCGGTTCTCGCAGTAGGCATAGGTGTCGAGAACCAGCCGTTCCTGCATCAGTTGAAGCTGGTGCATGAAGAACATGACCACCATGCTGATCAGCAGGGCGACGAAAGTGGAGTTGAAGGCCACGCCGAGGCTCGCCGTCACGCCTGCGATGTCGCCCGCCATCGCCTCGTGGGCCTGGCCCAGCGCCGCGCCGATGCCGCGCACGGTGCCGATAAACCCGATCGAGGGGATCGCCCAGGTAATGTAACGCACCATTGACAACTCGGAATCGAGGCGGCTGCTTTCGGCCTCGCAGGCGGTGTGGGCCGCCTCGGTGGCGGCCTCGACGGACGACGTGACCTGGAAGCGTGACAGCGCCGTGGTCAGTGCCCGCGGCAGCAGGTACCGCTGCTGGCGTTCGGGGAGCGACTGCAGCGGCCGTACCAGTTGCCCGGCGTCGCCCGGCAGGATCCGCGTGCCTTCCGACACGGTAACCAGCGGCAATTCGAGCATCCTCGACTCGCGCATGGCGATTCTCGCCTTGTATCCCATGATGGAGAGCGCCCAGAGCATCAGGATGAAGCAGGCCTCCTGTTCGAAATCCTTGATGACGACGAAGAATGTGCGCGGCACGACGAATTCACCGCCGGCTGCGGCCACCTCGGCGGCATGGTTGATGATGCTGTCCGCGTTGGGCCGCACCACGGTGACATACGCGGCGTGCACCAGGATGATCGCCAGCATCAGCGCAACCAGTTGGAAAAACAGTTCGTTGGTATCTTTCCTCATACGGGCATTCTATACGTGCTCGGCTTCAAATATCTGATGGCAGCGGTATCGGGTAATCCTCCGAGATTTCATCTCCCGGTGTGAACACCTCGTCGGCCGATGCCTCGACGGCCGGGTCCTCCTCCACGACTGCTTCCGGGCCCGCAGCGACGGGGTCGGACCCTGCCACGCCATCCGGTTCCTCACAGGGCTCCGCTTCCTGCCCGTCAGCCGCCGCTTCGTCGGCGGTCCCGGCGGATTCACCGGCGGGAACGCACGGGCGGGCTGCACCGCCGGCATCAGTCCCGGCCGGGCTGTCCGGGCCGGGTGGTACCTGGGCCACTGCCAGCGCCCAACTGCCCAGCAATGCGGGCAACAGCAAACGCCTCAAGATTCCCCTGGTGGCTGCACTCATGGTTCCGCCATGGCCTTGTCGACGTACCGCGCGATTCTGAACCCGGTCTCCAGATTGCCGTCCCGCCCCGCATTTCGGAAGGCCAGGCGCAGTTCCGAGCGTGAGGCCTTCGCCCAACTCGCCCCGCGGATCACGTGCCGGTCGCCCGTCTCCGGGCCAAGGGGGTCCAGCAGGGGCTCGCCGCTCACCGGGCGAATCTCGAAGAAGTCGTTGACCCATTCGGACGCGTTTCCGCTCATGTCATAAAAGCCGTTGTGGTTGGCCCCGAAGGAACCGACCGCCGCCGTCACCGGGAAGCCGTCGTCATAATTGGACAACACAAATGTCACGATGTCCGCGGCGCGCTGATCGGCGTAGTTCTCCACGACCTCGGGCGGCGGATAGAGCTCCCCCATCCAGGGAAACATCATGGCAGCTCCGTCCGGACCGACGCGGGCCGCGAAGGCCCACTCCGCCTCGGTGGGCAGACGGTAGCCGTGCGCATCCGGATCCCAGCCGGTCACCTCTCCATTGGTTTCCAGGTAAAACAGCGGCAATCCATCGCGGCGGCTGAGCCAGTTGCAGTACAGCGCCGCGTCGTTCCAGGAAACGTTGACCACCGGTTGATCGTCCATGTCCAGGGTCTGTCCGCGTACCGCGCTGGACGTGTGTTCGCCCCGCCAGCGCCGGAACTGTGCGTTGCTTATTTCGCGAACGCCGAGGTAGAACGGGCGCTCCAGGCGCACGTTGCGCTGTGCTTCGTTGGCGCGGCGTCCGGGTTCGCGGCGCGCGGCGCCCAGAGTGAAGGTCGCGGACGGGCGGAACAGCCGCAGCCCGGCGCCTACCGAGGCGGTGATCTGATCCGGTCGGCTCGCCCAGTAGGCCTGTTCGACCGTCAACAGGCGAATTTGCAGCGACTGCTCGTGTTCCGGCCGTGGGGTGATTTGCAGGGTGCTCGACTCGTATCCCGCCTTGCGGACCGTGAGTTCATGTTCCCGGGCATTCAACGCCAGCGTTTGACTGCCGAATCCGCGGCTGCGACCGTCCACCAGTACCTCGGCGTCTTCCGGGGTTACCGAGAGCTGGATGCGGCCAATGTCCGGCACCATGTCAAGGGCCAGGCTCGAGTGCCCCTCGGGCTCGGTCCGAACGGTGCGCACCGCCTTTCGATACCCTTCGAGAAACAACTCGAAACGGTGATCGCGTAACGGGGAGATCTCGACACTGACGGGCGTGGTGCCGCGAAATTCGCCGTTGACGCTGACGTGGGCCCCGGCGGGCGTGGAGGTCACGTCGACGATTCCATCCGCCACCTCCAGTTCGATGGGTGGGTAAACCCCGGTCGAACCCGCCTTGATCGACACCTCTCGCTCCCAGGTCTTGTAACCCGGTTTGGCGAGAGCCAGGCGAGTGCCGGTCTCCAGCACCTCGGTGGTGACCGGCGTGGTGCCGACCGGGCGACCGTCGACCATCACGTCAGCCCCGTCGGGAACGGAACTGATCTGCAGCTGGCCCCAGGCGGGTTCGAGGTCCACGCTAACAGACTGGGTCCTGCCGAGGCCCTCGATTTCAAGTTCCTCGCGTAACGGAAAGTAACGGTACTTGCGGAATTCGACAATGTGCGAGCCGCGTGGGATGTCCTCGATCAGCCCGGGCGCCGTACCGGCCGGTTCCCCGTCGATGATTACTTCGATGCCGTCGAGCCCGGAATCCACTTCCAGCCTGCCCGGCAGCGGCTCCAGCGCGAGTTCAGCCTCCTGGGTGCGGTCGCCGGTGACGTCGATGGTTGTGTCGAGCGGGTGATAGCCGTCGGCCTCCGCGGTTACTTCGTGCTGCCCCGGCAGGAGCAGGAAGTTGTCACCGATGTGGAAGGAAAGCCCATGGACCTCCACCTGTGCATGGCCCGGGTCGAGGCGAAAAATGACTGCCCGGGCGGCAAGGAGATAGGCGAGACTGAGCGCAGCCAGGATCAGGACCAGGCCCAGGCTCAGGTACACGGGCGATATCCGGAACCGCCGGCGCGAGGCGCTGGCGTCCAGGGGCGCAAATTCAACGGCAGTCAGAGGCCGGCGCTGTTTCTCGTCAACCATGGGCCAACCGGACCGTCGCGGTCATCCGACCGGTTCCTCGCACCGCACGACGACCGGCCCCTCCATGGGCTCGCCGGTCACGGTGAATTCGACCCGCACGTCACGGTAGCCGCTGCGGGTGCCGGCCGCCACGTACTTTCCAGGCCGCAATCTGACGGACTTCTGTTCGAACCGCCCCAGGTCGGCTACACGGAACAGGATCACGTGGGTCTCGTTGTCGGAACGAAAGACGACGTCCACCGGCGAATCAGCCATTCTGATCAGCGTGTCGAGGCGATCAATCTGACCGCGCAGCCGTGCCCCCGGGTCCGCAATTCCCCGGGCGTCCGCGAGCGCGACCTGGGCGGCGCGGTATTCGGCCTCGTTGGACAGCCGCAGCGGCTCGTCGATATAGCCGCTCAGCCGCTCGTCCAAATCCGCACGCACCCGGGCCGGGATCAGCCGGACCTTCGCGTCGGTGAGGGACGGATCGTCGGCCAGCAGCGCTTCGTAAATGGACTGGGCCTCCGCCCAGCGCTCGCTGGCCTCCAGATCCGCCGCCCGCTTCAGTTCGCCGCTGACGAAGTCGGCCTCCTCCCGGTTTTCCACCTGGGCGAGCGCTTTCGTAACGGCACCGTTGCCGGGATAGACCCTGCCTGCTTCGTGAAAGGCGGACCGGGCGTCGTCGTAGTCCCCGCGTTCCAGCGCCGCGAAGCCCCGGCTCATGTGCCCGCGGAAGGTACTGGCAGTGACTTCGGTCCCAGCCGATGCGAGGGACCTGGCGGCTCGTTGATGGGACGGATCGAGGTCGACGGCCT
>CALKKN010000101.1 GCA_937995275.1 uncultured Lysobacterales bacterium
TACGCCAGTCTTCAGCTTATGGTCGCCAATGGTCGTGACGATTGCCTGGCGCTCCGCGACCAGGTCGATGATACCGTCGTCGATTTCGTCCAGCCGGCGGCGTAACTCGAGGAGTTCGTCGGGCGTCAATGTCCGTTCTGAAGCCATGTCTTAGCAGCGATCGTTACCGCCTGCGGCGAATCGCTGCATTGTAGGGTTTCGACGTCGGCGACTCCAGCCCGGGAAACCCGTCAGGCGCCCGGCGCCATCCGGTTCGCCGTGCAGCAGTTCCCGATGGGGGCGGTGGGCAGGTTGTGTGCTGTCAGGTGCAAATCCATTTGCTTTCCCTGTCGGGACTTTCCAGGCCCGGCACACCCGTAATAGCAGCATTTTCGGGAAATGGTGGAGCCGAGGAGGATCGAACTCCCGACCTTCGCATTGCGAACGCGACGCTCTCCCAGCTGAGCTACGGCCCCACGATGCTTCCCGCAGGCTGCAAATGATACGCCGGATCGCGGGAAATTTGAACGGCTGGGCGCGTGCCCGGCGACCCGAGCGGCTCCGGGCACGCCCTGCTTCGAACATGTCTTGCATCAACCGGCCACTCGTCAGCGGTCGCTATAATTTCCCCGAAGGCACCGAGGAAGCGATCGAATGCCGTACAACCTCAGAAACCGAAGTTTTCTCAAACTGCTCGATTTTTCGAAGCGGGACCTCAATCACCTGCTCAATCTCGCGCGCGACCTGAAACGGGCCAAGTATGGCGGATACGAGGTCCAGCGGCTGCGCGGCAAGAACATCGCGCTGATCTTCGAGAAACCCTCCACCCGCACCCGCTGCGCTTTCGAGATCGCGGCGTACGACCAGGGCGCCAATGTCACCTACCTGGATCCCGCGGGCTCGCACCTCGGCAGGAAGGAGTCGATCAAGGACACCGCGCGCGTCCTTGGCCGCATGTACCACGCAATCGAATACCGCGGGTCTTCGCAGAGGGTCGCGGAGGAGTTGGCGAAGTGGTCCGGCGTCCCCGTTTTCAACGGCCTGACGGACGAATTTCACCCCACCCAGATGGCAGCCGACCTGATGACGATGCGCGAACACGCGCCCAAGCCATGGCATGACATTTCATACTGCTACCTCGGTGACGGCCGGTCGAACATGGGCAATTCGCTGCTGATCGCCGGGTGCCTGATGGGCATGGACGTACGTATCGCCGCGCCCCGGAGCCTGTGGCCGGACGAGGAGCACCTGGACCCTGCGCGCCGACTGGCGGAAATGTACAAGGCTCGCCTGACCCTCACCGAGGATCCCCTGGAGGGGGTCAGGGGCGTCGATTTCATCCATACCGACGTCTGGCTGTCGATGGGCGAGCCGCCGGAGTACTGGGAGCAGCGCATCGAGCTGCTGCGCGGCTACCAGGTGAACGCCGGCCTGATGGCGGCGAGCGGCAATGAACGCGTCCGCTTCATGCATTGCCTCCCCGCATTCCACAACCTGGACACGGACGTGGCCCGCGAAATCCACGCCCGCTTCGGACTGGAAGCCATGGAGGTGACCGACGAGGTGTTCGAGTCGCCGGCCGCCATCCAGTTCGAGCAGGCGGAAAACCGGGTCCACTCGATCAAGGCCCTGCTGGTCGCCACGCTGGGCAGCTGAGGTAAGGTGAAGGGCCATGCGAGTCGTCGTAGCACTGGGTGGAAATGCGATATTGCGGCGCGGCCAGGAACTGAACGCCGAAAACCAGCGCGCGAACATCCGCAGGGCGGCCGCGGAACTGGCCGCGGTTAACGCCGACCATGAACTCATCATCGCCCACGGCAACGGCCCGCAGGTTGGCCTGCTGGCGCTGATGGACGCCGCTTGGTCGCCGGCCCACCCGTCCCCGCTGGACATCCTCGGCGCGGAGACGTCGGGCATGATCGGATACATGATCGAGCAGGAACTGGGCAACGTCGTTCCCACGGAGGACCACATCGTGACCATCCTCACGCAGACACTGGTCGACCCGCGGGACCCCGCCTTCGACAATCCCACCAAACCGGTCGGGCCGGTGTACGGCCAACGGGAGGCAGAGCGCCTGTGCGCCGAGAAGGGATGGTCGGTGGCGCGGGACGGCGAGTACTTTCGCCGCGTCGTGCCCTCGCCTCTCCCGCAACGCATCATCGAGATCGACGCCATCCGAATACTGGTCGAGAACGGCATCGTCGTCATCTGCGCCGGCGGCGGCGGTATCCCGACCGCGCACGACAAACAGGGCAAGTTGCACGGCGTCGAGGCGGTCGTCGACAAAGACCTGGCCGGCGGCCTGCTCGCGCGGGACCTCGAAGCAGATCAGTTTATCATGCTGACCGACGTGCCCTACGTCTACGAGGCGCACGGCGAGCCGGAGCAGCGAGCAATCCGCAGCGCCCACCCAGATCTCCTCGAAACCCTGGACTTCGCCTCCGGCTCGATGGGGCCGAAAGTGACCGCCGCCTGCGAGTTCGTGCGGGCGACGGGCAAAATCAGCGCCATCGGGCGGCTGTCCGAACTGCAGCGAATCATGCAGGGCGAAGCGGGCACCGTCATCAGCTGCGAGCATCCCGGCATCGTTCATTGCGATTGACACCCACTGCCGCTATATTCTTCCGTCCTGTGGTCATTCCGTGACGGAATTGCAGATGGCGGGAAACAGGATCGGGAAAGTGGTGCTCGCGCGCTTCGAATATGCCCACCGGGTGGTTGCGGAGGACATCGACGAACTCGGGCATGCCGGCAATTTCCACTACATCAGGTGGCTGCAGCACGCCGCGGTGGCCCACTCGGCCGCCAACGGCTGGCCGCCCCGGCGCTATGAGGCACTCGGCGCCGGGTGGGTGGTGCGCTCCCACCAGATCACCTATTTCAAACCGGCTTTCGAGGGCGACGAAGTCGTTATTACGACCTGGGTCGCGGACATGCGGCCGGCGACCTCGCTGCGCCGCTATGAGGTCCGCCGACGGGACGGTGAACTGCTCGCCCGCGCCGCGACGGACTGGGCGTTCGTCAAGTACGGGAAACAGCGGCCGGTCCGGATTCCCTCGCCAGTGGCAGACTGCTTCGAGGTGGTCGCCGACGACGATTGACCCGGGGGCCGCGGACGCGGCCGGCCGGCGCGGGGACTTCACACGGCATCGTCAAATCGCCTATGCTAGGGCCAGGCAATCACTCGATCCCGGAGCACGAAATGGCGACCTACGAATGTGAAAAATGCGGCATGAGCGTCAACGCGACCTGCGGGCAGTGCGGCGCCCCGCTGGTCAACGACACGCTGGAACTCCCCGACGGCACCGAGGTGCAGATCTCCAAGTGCCCCAACGGGCACGGCAAGATCAAGTCGCCACTGTGCTGTGGGCAGGACATGAGCTGCTCAATCGGCTGAGCTACACCCCCGCAGCCTGCGCATCAGTCCATAGGCGACGGCCAGCCCGAGGGCCGCAAACGCCGCCAAAAACCAGAAATAGTGCTGGTGCCCGGCCAGGCCCGGGGAGCGGTCCAGCAGCACGCCGCCCACGTAGCTGACGAAAATATCGGGCGTGTAGCCCACGACCGACACCAGTCCGACGGCCGTCCCGGTGACCGCGGCGGGAATGCGGGCCTCCTCGAACAGCGCATAGTACAGCGCCCGCAGTCCGAACATGGCCGCACTGCCGGCCAGGATATTCGTCATCAGTATCCAGCCCATGCCGGGGGCCGGGGTGAGTACCGCGAACAACAGCTGGGAGGCCAGCAGCAGCGCGAAACACGCCACCGTCATGCGTGACACCAGGAGCCGGTCGCCGAGCAGGCCCGCTGCCAGCGCGGCCAGCGGCCGCATCCACGCGCCGATGGCCGTGATCCGGGCCGCGTCCACCTCCGTCAGGCCAAAGCCCTGCACGGCGTACAGCGAATAGTTGTCGAATCCCTTGTAGGCCACGTACGCGCAGATCACAATGACCGCAATCACCCAGGCAGCCGGCAGTCGCACAACGTGCCCGATGTGAGCCCAGACGCTCTCACTGCCCGGTTTCCACTCCTCCAGGGCCCGCTGGTCGCTGGGGTGCGGGTCGGCCAGCGCGAACCAGACGAACACGCCGGCCGACGCGGTGATGGCGGTATAGCCGAGGATCACCATCCGCAGCGCCTCGCGCTTGTCCTCGAAACTCGCCGCCGCGATCCCTTCCGGGAACAGGAAGCCGAACAGCAGCGCCGCCAGGGAGGCCCAGACGGCGGCCAGCAGCCCCCGCCCGCCATCGAGCAGCCCGAATGCGCGCCCCTGCTCGTCGATGCCGCCCCAGTCACGGGTCGCCCGGATCAGGGCGGCCCAGAACAGCAGTATCGTGGTCAGGCCAAAGAAGCCCCAGACCAGGACCGAGCCGGCAAAACCGGGCAAAGTGGCCATGTACAGGCCGCCCGCGGCCGTACTCAGCAGCGAGAGCGTGATCAGCGAACGGGCGGAAAACCGATCGGCGAGCGGACCACCCGGGAAATAGGCCAGCATCGCCACGATGCCGTACACCGCCTGCGCGATGCCGAGCTCGGTGTTGCTCAGACCGAAGGTTTCCAGCACGGTGGGGCGGAAAAAGCGCGCCACGTGAAACGGCAGGGCGTAGACCGCCTCGCCCGCGAGCACGAGGCCGGCCATGTACACGACGCGATGGTGCCGGGTTGGGTGTGGAATCGCAAAACCCTGCCGTGGCTGGAGCCGGGAACCATATCACAATGGCGGGGTCCAGGCAGCGGGGGCGGCGGGTCGCCTTCGGCTCCGGGTCAGCCGCGATTTCCATTATCATGAGCCAGAGAGCACCAGCCGGATTTTCCACCATGAACCAGATTGTCGAATGTGTACCGAACTTCTCCGAGGGGCGCGACCACGGCGTCATTCGGCAAATCACGGACGCGATCGAAAGCGTCAGCGGCGTGCAGTTGCTGGACGTCGACCCCGGAGCGAGCACCAACCGCACGGTGGTTACTTTTATCGGGCCGCCCGGTCCGGTCGAGGAGGCCGCGTTCCGCGCCGTCAAGGCGGCAGCAACCCTGATCGACATGACCAAACACGAAGGGGAGCACGCCCGCTTCGGGGCCACCGACGTCTGCCCCTTCGTGCCCGTCGCCGGCGTCACCATGGATGATTGTGCAGCTATTGCGCGCGCGGTCGGCCGACGCATTGGCGACGAGTTGGGCATCCCCGTGTACCTGTACGAGCACGCGGCCAGCCGCCCCGAGCGGCGCAACCTGGCCGACGTGCGGGCCGGCGAGTACGAGGGTCTCGCCGACAAGCTGGCCAGTCCCGAATGGAAACCGGATTTCGGGCCGGCGGCGTTCAACGGCAGGTCCGGCGCGACCGCGGTCGGCGCCCGCGAGTTCCTGATCGCCTACAACATCAACCTGAACACGACCGACCGCCGCTACGCCAACGAGATTGCCTACGAACTGCGCGAGCGCGGCCGCTGGAAGCGGACCGGCAACGTGGAGCCGTTCTACTACAAGGGCGATGTCGTCTACTTCGAAGAGGGTAAATATCCGGACGGCAATTCCGATTTCGTCGCCGGTTCCTTCGAGGAACTGGCGGATTTCTATCGCGAGACCTATGGCGGCGATCTGCGCGAACGGTACCGCAGCATCGGCCTCGACCCGGACAACCTCGTTGGGCGGCCCGTGTACAAGGACGGGCTGTTCACGCACCTGAAGGGCATCGGCTGGGTGGTCGAGGCCTACCAGCGCGCCCAGGTGTCGCTGAACCTCACCAATTACAAAATTACCGCCCCGCAGGAGGTCCTGGAAGCCGCCCGGGACCTGGCCGCCCGGCGGGGCATGGTCGTGACCGGTTCGGAGATCGTCGGCGTCGTGCCGTTCGATGCCATACAAGCGGCCGGACGGTTTTACCTGCAGCGAATGGGCAAGTCCACGGGCGTGCCGGCCCGCGACCTGGTGACCACGGCCGCCCAGGCCATGGGCCTCGACGACGTGGCGGAATTCGACCTCGACCGGAAGGTCATCGGGATGCCCGCGGCGGATGGCCCGCTGGTCGGCATGGGTGTCGCGGAGTTCATCGATGAAGTGTCGCGCGACACCCCGGCGCCGGGGGGCGGCTCTGGAGGCGCAGGCCATGGGGCTGGGGGGTATTGCGGTCTGGGGATTTCACCGGGATACGCTTCAATTAATTGAGATCGGCTTTCCGGTTT
>CALKKN010000102.1 GCA_937995275.1 uncultured Lysobacterales bacterium
CGACCGCTCGGTCGGCTGGTTCAACTTGCAGGGCCTGGTGCTGCTCGGGCTTTACCTGCTCGGCATCGTGGGCGGCCTGGTGACGGCCTGGGTCATGAAACGGTCGGCACTGCGCGGACCGAAGCCGCAATTTGCGCTGGCGCTGCCTGAATTCCGGTGGCCCAATCCGCAAACCGTGCTGATCAAGCTGCTTGACCGCGCCCGGATTTTCCTGCGCCGTGCCGGCACGGTCATTTTCGCGGTCGCGATTCTCGTCTGGGCGCTGGCCTATTTTCCGCGGTCTGCCGAAATCGAGGCGCAGCTCGAGTCCGCCGTCACCGCAGCTCAGGCCACCCTGTCCGGTGCGGAACTCACAGCAGAAATTCAGACCCTGGAGAACACGGCTGCAGCCGACCAGCTCGCGCAAAGCCTGCTCGGCCGCGCGGGACGGGCGGTCGAACCCGTATTTCGCCCGCTGGGCTGGGACTGGCGGGTATCCGCCGCCGTCATCGCCGGTTTTCCGGCCCGCGAGGTCGTCGTCGCGGTCATGGGCACCATTTACGCCGTTGGCGAGGAAGCCGAGGAGTCCAGCCTGGCCGGAAAGCTGCGATCGGCAACCTGGCCCGACGGCCGACCCATCTTCACGCTGCCGATGGTGCTGGGCCTTCTGCTGTTCTATGCCTGGTGCCTGCAGTGCGTCGCCACGATCGCGGTCATACGCCGCGAAACCAATGGCTGGCGATGGCCGGCGTTCGCCTGGGCCTACATGACGGCCATCGGCTACCTCGGCGCCCTGTTGATCTACCAGCTGGGTACCGCGGCGGCCTGAGCCCGCTGAGCGGCCCCAGGGCTCCGGCGCGGCGGAAATGCCTGCCGGCGGTCCGTACCCCGCCCGCAGCCTTCTTCGGGACCAGCGCGACAGTACCCGTCAGCAGTGCGCAATCTCCCGGAATCCGCTGACCGTGGACGCGACGTCGTCGTAAATCTCGCGGATTTGCGCCGGGTTCGACCCGAACTCACCGCCCTCGGCGACCGCCTCCGCCGCCCGTGCAAGATCCGGCTCACCGCCCGCCTCACGCTGCGCGCACATCTCGTTCGCGACGGTTATGGCCAGCCGCAGATCGCGGATGAAGCTGCAGGTGTCGTCCCAGTGGTGCGGATGTGGTTTGAGCCGGACGGCTTCCAGGACGGCATTGGCCAGCCCGTGGCCCGTGGCCTCGCAGTGGCAAAGATCGCGGTGCATCCCGGCCAGCAGCATCCTGCCATGGTCGGTCAGCCACAGCTGGCCTTCGGGGGTCTCCCGCTCGGTCAGCATGAAGTCCAGCATTTCGTGCAGGCTGCGGGCCTGCTCGGTGTCTCCCTCGCGCGCCGCGCGAGCATAGATATCCAGACGGGCGTCGATCGCCGCCTCGTCCATACGTGTTCCGATCATCGTTCAGCCTCCCTCTGGAAAATTGACAAATCGACATCGATGGGACACTCATCCGTTAGACCGCCGATACGGCCATTTGATCCGTCCCGACCGCGGCCGGAGTAATTCCGCAACGGGACGGAATCGCGACGGAGCGGTACCATAGGGTCGACCGGCCAGGACCGGGATACATGGATCATTCAACTGGAGGGAACCTGGCACCATGCGCAAGCTGCCGTTCGTCCTGACGCTACTCGCCCCGCTGTTGCTGGTCACGCCGGCGCGCGCCCAGGACTGGGCGTGGGTCATGAGTATCCCCTACGCCCTCTCGCAGGAGCAGATCTACAAGGTCCGCCTGCTCGACATCGACGGCGTACCGCAGAACGAACTGATCCGGTACGCGGTCGGACCCGGCAAGCACACGTTCACCGTGCAGATGATGCTGGACGTCGAGTGGGAACCGGACCTGTCGGATTCGGCGCCGCAGCCGCCGGTGAAGCAGATTACCCTCGAGATCGAGAGCGGCAGGACCTACCTGCTGGCCGCGCGGGTGGACACCGACGCGCCCATCGAAGCGCAACTCGACCAGTCGTACTGGGAGCCGTTCGTTTACCGGCAAGATTGAGATTCCGCGGCCAAACAAAAGGCCCGGCAATGCCGGGCCTGGAATCTTACCGGTAGCCAGCGAGCTCGATTACTCGTCGACCGCTTCCTCCGCCCTGGGGCGGTCCACCAGTTCGACGTAGGCCATCGGCGCCTTGTCGCCGGGCCTGAAACCACACTTGAGAATGCGCAGGTAGCCGCCCGGGCGGTCGACGTAACGCGGCCCCAGCTCGTCGAACAGCTTGGTCACGACGTCCCGGTCGCGGAGGCGGTCGAAAGCCAGGCGGCGATGCGCCGCGCTGTCTTCCTTCGCCAGCGTAATCAGCGGTTCAGCGACACGGCGCAGCTCTTTGGCCTTCGGCACCGTGGTCTTGATGATTTCGTTCTCGAACAGCGAAGACGCCATGTTCCGAAACATGGCCTTGCGGTGAGCGCTGTTGCGGTTCAGCTTCCTTCCGGATTTGAGATGACGCATTGTCTTGTCCTGTTTCTTCTAGGTCTGGGCGACTCGTCCGGGGCGCCTCAGGCGCTGACCAGGCTTTCGGGCGGCCAGTTTTCCAGCTTCATGCCCAGCGAAAGGTCATGGGACGCCAGCACGTCCTTGATTTCGGTCAGGGACTTCTTGCCCAGGTTAGGCGTTTTCAGCAACTCGACTTCGGTCCGCTGAACCAGGTCACCAATGTACAGGATGCTCTCAGCCTTCAGGCAGTTGGCAGACCGCACGGTCAGCTCGAGATCGTCGATCGGGCGCAGCAGCACGGGATCGATCTCCTGTTCTTTTTCTTCGACTTCAATTGCCTGGCGCGCCTTGAAGTCGACGAACACGGAAAGTTGGTCCGCCAGGATGTTGGCCGCCAGCTTCACAGCGCCCTCGCAATCCATCGTACCGTTGGTTTCGATATCGAGGACCAGTTTGTCGAGATTGGTGCGCTGTTCCACGCGGGCTGCGTCCACGCTGTAAGCGACCTTGCGGACCGGACAGAACGACGCGTCCAGCTGCAGGCGTCCGATCGGGCGGCTTTCCTGCTCGCCGATGGTCATCTGGGTCGCCGGCTGGTAGCCCACGCCACGGCTGACCTTCAGGCGCATGTTGATGCTGCCGTCCTGGGTCAAGTTGCAGATCACGTGATCCGGGTTGACGACCTCCACGCTGTGGTCGAGCTGGATATCGCCGGCCGTAACCGGGCCGCTGCCCGACTTGCTGAGGGTCAGGACAGCCTCTTCGCGCTCGTACATGCGCAGGGCGATTCCCTTCAGGTTCAGCAGGACCTCGATGATGTCCTCCTGCAGGCCTTCGACCGCCGTGTATTCGTGCAGCACGCCGTCGATCTCCACCTCGGTGATAGCGCAACCGGGGATGGATGACAGCAGCACGCGCCGCAAGGCGTTACCCAGCGTGTGTCCGAAACCCCGCTCGAGCGGCTCGAGGGTGATGCGCGCACGGTTTGGATTGACTTCGTCGACGCCCACGGCACTGGGCTTCAACATTTGATCGATAACTCCCATCATGGGGACTGCCTCACTTGCTTGGGGTAGAGCTTACTTGGAGTAGAGCTCGACAATCAGGTTCTCGTTGATTTCCGCCGACAGGTCCTGGCGGTCCGGATAGGTCTTGAACACACCTTCCATCTTCGTCGCGTCGACTTCGACCCACGGTGACACCAGGTTCATTTCCTGGCTCAGCGTTATGGCTTCCTTTACGCGCAGCTGGTTCCTGGCCTTCTCGCGAATTGCCACGACATCTTCGGGCTTGACGCGGTACGAAGGGATGTTGACCGTCTGGCCGTTCACCGAAATCGCCTTGTGCGACACCATCTGGCGCGCCTGGGCGCGGGTGACGGCAAAGCCCATGCGATAGACCACGTTATCCAGCCGGCTTTCCAGCAGGCGCAGGAGATTTTCGCCCGTCGCGCCACGCTGCTTTGCGGCGAGCTTGTAGTAATTGCGGAACTGGCGCTCCAGCACGCCGTAGATGCGGCGCACCTTCTGCTTTTCGCGCAGCTGCAGCGCATAGTCGGACAGCCGCATGCGCCGCGACGTGCCGTGCTGTCCCGGTGGCTGGGCGAGCTTGCACTTGGACTCGAGTCCACGCGCCGGGCTCTTCAGCTCGAGGTCCACGCCTTCGCGGCGCGCCAGTTTGCAGGTTGGTCCCGTGTATCTTGCCATTGAATCAGCTCCCGTCAGACCCGACGCTTTTTCGGCGGCCGGCAGCCATTGTGCGGAATCGGCGTCACGTCGGTGATGTTCGTTATCTTGTAGCCCACGGCGTGCAACGCCCGAACCGAGGATTCACGACCCGGCCCGGGGCCCTTGACCCGAACGTCGAGGTTCTTGAGCCCATAGTCCAGCGCGGCGCGCCCGGCGCTTTCGGCCGCCACCTGGGCGGCAAACGGCGTGCTCTTGCGTGATCCGCGGAAGCCGGCACCGCCGGACGTGGCCCACGCCAGGGCGTTGCCCTGCCGGTCGGTAATCGTGATGATCGTGTTGTTGAAGGAAGCGTGTACGTGGGCGATGCCGTCCACGACCGTCTTCTTGACCTTCTTCTTTCTGCTGATTGGCTTGGCCATAGGTTATTCCGCTCTCGACTCCTACCCTTATCGCTTAATGGGGCGCCGCGGGCCCTTGCGGGTGCGCGCATTCGTTTTGGTCCGCTGTCCACGCACCGGCAGCCCCCGGCGATGCCGCAGGCCGCGATAGCAACCCAGGTCCATCAGGCGCTTGATGTTCATGGCCACTTCCCGGCGCAGGTCGCCCTCCACCGGAATCCTGGCGATCTCGGCGCGGATATTCTCGATTTCCGCATCGGTCAGGTCCCGGATCCTGGTCTCGGGTGCAACACCGGCCGCCTCGCAAATCTGGTAGGCACGGGATCTGCCGATACCGTAGATGTGCGTCAGGCCCACCCAGGTGTGCTTCTGAATCGGTATGTTGACTCCGGCAATTCGAGCCATTCTCACAAACTCCTGTCAGTTTGGTGCCGCAAAGTGAACAGCACATTATATCCAAATCAAAGTGCCGGCGAAAGCGTCAAGCCGCTCTCCGGACACCACGTCATGGCGCTCAGCCCTGACGCTGCTTGTGCCTCTTCTCGCTGCAAATCACGTACAGCACGCCCTTGCGCCGCACGATCTTGCAGTTTCGACAGATCTTTTTAACCGAAGCCTGCACTTTCATAGCTTTTCTCCAAATCCAGGGGGCCGGTCTCGACGCGGCGACCCTTTACTGACCGCCGTCGGCGGTTCGAAATCGTTATCTCCGGACGACGCCGGAACGGCCATAGGATTTCAGGTTGGCCTTCTTCATCAGGCTGTCGTACTGATGAGAGATCAGGTGCGCCTGAATCTGCGCGATGAAGTCCATGATCACGACCACAACAATCAGCACGGATGTGCCGCCGAAATAGAACGGCACCTGCCACAGCACCCGAAAGATATCCGGCAGAAGACATACCGCGACCAGATATATCGAACCGACCATGGTCAGGCGGGTCAGTACGAAGTCGATGTACTCCGCTGTCTGGCGGCCCGGACGGATGCCCGGGATAAAAGCACCGGAGCGTTTCAGGTTGTCCGCTGTTTCTTTCGAATTGAACACCATCGCGGTGTAGAAGAAACAGAAGAACACGATCAGGCCGGAATACATGATCGTATACGCAAGGTTGCCCGGCGTCAGCGCTGCCGACACGTCGGTCAGCCAGGTCAGGCCCTCCGACCCGCTGAACCAGGTGGCCAGCGTGGACGGGAAGATGACGATGCTCGATGCGAAGATCGCCGGAATAACGCCGGACATGTTCACCTTGAGCGGCAGGTGCGTGGCCTGGTTCTGGTACGCAACCCGGCCCTGCCGCTGCGCATAGTTGACGGTGATCCGCCGCTGACCACGCTCCACGCGCACGATGAAATAGATCACTGCGAGTACCAGCACGAGGATGATCAAGACCGCCGGGATGCCGAGCTGGCCTGTATTCACCAGTTCCAGGGTGCCGGCCACGGCCCGCGGCAGACCGGCGACGATTCCGGCGAAGATGATCAGCGAGATGCCGTTGCCGACGCCCCGCTCCGTGATCTGTTCACCCAACCACATCAGGAAAACCGTGCCAGCGGTCAGCGACACGATCGCGGTGAACAGGAATCCGAAACCGGGCTGCAGCACTACCGCTGTCTGCCCCTGCAGCGCGAAGGCGACTCCACCGGCCTGTATGCCGGCCAGCACGACCGTGAAGTTGCGCGTGTACTGGGTAATCTTCTGGCGCCCGGTGGACCCTTCCTTCTTCAGCTGCTGCAGCTGCGGAACGGCGCTGCTCATCAACTGCATGATGATCGACGCGGAAATGTAAGGCATCACGCCCAGGGCGAACAGCGAAAACCGCTCGAGGGCCCCGCCCGTGAACAGGTTGAACACGTCCACTATGGTCCCCTGCTGCGAATTCATGAACTGCAGCAGGGCCTGGGGGTTAACCCCCGGAACGGGTATGAAAGTGCCCACGCGGTAGATGATCAGCGCGACGAACACGAACAGCAGGCGCTGTCGCAGCTCCGTCAGCCGGCCCAGCCCGCTCAGCGTTTCCGCCATCTGTGACGGGGATCGAGCCATTATTCCACCTTGCCTCCGGCAGCCTCGATGGCCGCCTTTGCACCCTTGGTCACGGCCACACCCTTGACGGTCACCGCACGGTCCAGATCACCGGTGTTGATAATCTTCACCTGGCGCGCGTCGTGACCGATGACCTTCTCAGCCCGCAGGCTCTCGAGGTCGATGACGTCCGCTTCCATGACCTGCACCTGGTACAGGCGCACCTCGGCGTTGTAACGGGCGGTCCTGGATGCAAAGCCCCGCTTGGGCAAGCGGCGCTGCAACGGCATCTGACCGCCTTCGAAGCCGACCTTGTGAAAACCGCCGGACCGGGACTTCTGTCCCTTGTGCCCGCGTCCCGCCGTCTTGCCCACGCCGGACCCGATGCCACGACCGACCCTCTTGCGGTCCTTTTTGCTGCCCGCAGCGGGGCTGAGTTCATTCAGTTTCATGTCCAGATTCCCAATTCATGTCCGTCAACCGCACCTGCGGAATTCAGGCTTCCTCGACGCGCACCATATAGTCGACCTTGTTGACCATGCCGCGCACGGACGGGGTATCCTCGAGCACGACCGTCTGGTGCATCCGCTTGAGGCCCAGGCCGCGCACGCACTCGCGATGTTTCGGCTGGAACCCGTAAGGAGAGCGGACCAGCGTCACCTTGATCTGTTTCTTCTTCGCCATGTGATTTACCCGACGTTCGCCATGATTTCGTCGACGGACTTGCCACGCTTTGCAGCGACCGTTTCCGGGCTCTGCATGGCCTGCAACCCCTTGATCGTCGCCCGCACCAGGTTAATGGGGTTGTTCGAACCCACGCTCTTGGCCAGCACGTTGCGTACCCCGACGGTTTCCAGCACGGCACGCATGGCGCCGCCAGCGATGACGCCGGTACCCTCGGATGCGGGCTGCATGTAAACACGCGATCCCGCATGGCTGCTCTTGACCGCATGCCACAGGGTGCCGTCGCGCAGCGAGATGGTCGTCATGTTGCGGCGCGCTTTCTCCATCGACTTCTGGATGGCCACGGGTACTTCCCTGGCCTTGCCATAACCGAACCCGATCTTGCCGTTGCCGTCGCCGACCACGCTGAGCGCGGTAAAGCCGAAAATCCGGCCGCCCTTGACCACCTTGGCCACGCGGTTGACGGCAACCAATTTTTCAAGCAGGCCGTCGCCTGTGTCTCTGTCCATATTCGCCATTTTGATTACCTGTTACTTGGGCTTGTTAACACTGTCCGGGCGGAGCCTAGAAGCTCAGACCGACTTCGCGCGCCGCGTCTGCAAGTTCTTTCACGCGGCCGTGATAACGGTAGCCCGACCGGTCGAAAGCCACTTCCTTGATCCCGGCGTCAACCGCCTTCTGGGCGATCGCCTTGCCCACGGCAGCCGCCGCCTCCTTATTCGAAGTGCTCTTCAGCCCCGCCTTCAGGTCCTTCTGGACCGTTGATGCGGCGGCCACCACGGTACCGTCTTCCGCATTGATGATCTGGGCATAGATATGCCGTCCGCTGCGAAACACGGTCAAACGCGGCCGGCCAAGACGGCGGATGTGGGCGCGAGCCTTGCGGGCCCGACGCAGACGGGCTTCTCTTTTCAGTTCCATTTCAACTACCTCGCCTCATCAAGCCTTCTTGGCTTCCTTACGAACCACGCGCTCGTCCGAATACCGAACGCCCTTGCCCTTGTACGGTTCGGGCGGGCGGAATGCCCGGATTTCCGACGCGACCTGGCCCACTTTCTGTTTGTCGCAGCCTTTGACCACGATCTCGGTCTGGCTCGGGACTTCGATGGTGATGCCGTCCGGCGCCTGGTATTCGATCGGGTGCGAATAGCCCAGCGCGAGGTTCAGCGTCTTACCCTGCGACTGCGCCCGATAGCCCACGCCGACCAGCGAGAGCTTCTTCTCGAAACCGTCCGACACACCCAACACCATGTTGTTGATCAGCGAGCGGAACGTGCCCGCCATCGGGGTGTCCGCCGCGGTCGCGGGTTTCACCGCGTACCTGCTCTCCTGCTTCTCGACCGAGACGCCGGGATGCAACCGGAGTTCCAGGTTGCCCTTGGGTCCCTTGACCTTCACCTCGTTGCCCTTGATGTCGATCTCGACACCGGAGGGCAGTTCGATCGGCGCTTTCGCTATGCGTGACATGTCTTTCTCCCAAACGCCTGCTGCATCACGTCACGATGCACAGGATTTCCCCGCCCTCGCCGGCGGCGCGAGCGGCAGCATCCGTCATGATGCCCTTGGACGTGCTGACCACGGCTATGCCGAGGCCGTTCTGGATCTTGGGCAGGTCGTCCTTGCCGCGGTACTGCCGCAGACCGGGCCGGCTGGCCCGTTTCATGGTCTCGATGACTCCCTGCCCCTGCTGGTACTTCAGGGTGATCTCGAGACCCGGCTTGCCATCGATCTCGGTGTCGCGAAAGTCACTGATATAACCTTCGTCCTTCAGGACACTGGCGATACCCGTCTTGACCTTGGATGCCGGAATGACGACTTTCGTTTTCTGCACTGCCTGGGCGTTGCGAATACGCGTCAGCAGGTCCGAAATGGGGTCGCTCATGCTCATCTTGGATTCCTCTTTACCAGCTGGCTTTACGCAGGCCAGGCACATCGCCGCGCATCGCGGCTTCACGCAATTTGTTCCGGCCCAGGCCAAACTTGCGGTAGAAACCGCGCGGACGGCCAGAAATGGCGCAGCGGTTGCGCTGCCGCACCGGGCTCGAATCACGCGGCAGCTTCTGCAGTTGGAACATCGCCTCCTGCCGCTCTTCGAAACCGACCTCGGGATTGGAGATGATCGCCTTGAGCGCGGCGCGTTTTTTGGTGTACTTGGCCACCAGCTTGGCGCGACGCTTCTCGCGGTTGACCATGGATACTTTTGCCATCGTGATTCCTTTGTCTGCTAACCCGGTGTTACCGGTCCCTGAACGGGAAGTTGAAGGCCTGCAACAGGGCCAGCGCCTCCGCGTCGTTCTTGGCGGTGGTTGTAATGGTGATGTCCATGCCGCGGATGGCGTCGATTTGATCGTAATCGATCTCCGGGAACATGATCTGTTCCTTCACGCCCATGCTGAAGTTGCCGCGGCCGTCGAACGACTTGCGGCTCAGCCCGCGGAAATCGCGGATACGCGGAATTGCGACGTTCACCAGCCGGTCCAGGAATTCGTACATCCGCTCACGGCGCAGCGTGACCTTGCAGCCAACCGGCCAGCCGTCGCGAATCTTGAAGCTGGCCACGGACCTGCGTGCATTGGTCACGATCGGCTTCTGGCCGGCGATCGCGATCATGTCGCCCACCGCGCGGTCCATCACCTTCTTGTCGCCCACGGCTTCGCCCACGCCCATGTTGAGCGTGACCTTCGTCACCCGCGGCACTTCCATGATGTTGCTGTAGCTGAATTTCTCCTGCAGCTGGGGCACCACGGTCTCTCTGTAATAGTCCTGTAGTCTCGACATCGGACGATCCTCAAATATCCACGGCTTCGCCGGTGGCCTTGAATATGCGCACCTTGCGGCCGTCGGTCAGGGTCTTGACGGACACGCGGTCGCCCTTGCCGGTGCCCGGGTTGTACAGCATGACGTTGGAATTGTGGATCGGCGCTTCCTTTTCCACGATTCCGCCGCCCCGGTTCATCGCCGGATTGGGCTTCTGGTGCTTTTTCACCATGTTCACGTTCTCGACCACCAGCCTGTCGCCATCGACGTGGAGCACGTGCCCACGCAGGCCCTTGCTGCGGCCGGCGATCACGACGACTTCGTCGCCTTTGCGAATTCGCTTCATCTCTCTGGTTCCTGTTACAGCACTTCGGGCGCCAGCGAGATGATCTTCATGAACTTCTCGGAGCGCAGTTCACGGGTCACCGGCCCGAATATTCGGGTGCCGATCGGCTCGTGCTTGTTGTCCAGCAAAACCGCCGCATTGCCGTCAAAGCGGATCAGCGAGCCGTCACCGCGACGCACGCCGGACCGCGTCCGCACGACGACGGCGTTATAGATTTCGCCCTTCTTGACCTTGCCCCGCGGAATCGCTTCCTTGACCGTCACCTTGATGACGTCGCCAATGCGCGCATAGCGGCGCTTCGACCCGCCCAGCACCTTGATGCACTGGATCCGGCGCGCGCCGCTGTTGTCCGCGGCTGAGAGCATACTTTGCATCTGGATCATCGTTGATTTCCTTTACGACGCTCGTCTACCTGGTAGCTGCCTTAGACGGCGCGCTCCATAATCTCGACCACCCGCCAACTCTTCGTCTTCGACAGCGGACGGCATTCCGAAATACGTACCAGGTCGCCCTCGGTACAGCTGTTGTCCTCATCGTGCGCGTGGACCTTGGT
>CALKKN010000103.1 GCA_937995275.1 uncultured Lysobacterales bacterium
TAGCTACCCGGCAACAGCGGCAGCCCCTCGAAGCGGACGCGGTAGCGGAAATGCTGGCCGTCCAGGCGCTCCGCGGCGATGCCGTCGAAATCGGACCCCACGCCGTACACCGGCGTGCCGTCGGCCCGCATGACGCCGACCAGCGCGGTCGGCGGCCGCCCGTCCGGGGAGTGCAGGGTCAACTCGGCCTCGAGGTCACCGCCGGCCGCCACCGAGATATCCTGCCCGTCCGCGAAGGCCGGCAGGCGGAACGCCGCCACCCGGTACAGGCCGCCGGCGCCCCTCTGCTCGCGCCGGTGGCGCCGCTCCGAGGCGTTTTTCTCCTCGTGCCAGGCCAGGTACGCCTGGGTGACCGGGAACACGTCGCCCAGCTCGCGGGTCCGCCCCTGCTGCAGCCACAGCGCCCGCTGGCAGAGCTTCTGCACCAGGTACATGCTGTGCGACACCATCAGCAGCGTATTGCCGTCCTCGATGAAGTTCTCGATAAAGCGGATGCACTTCTTCTGGAATGACTCGTCCCCGACGGCGAGGACTTCGTCCGTGATCAGGAGTTCCGGATCGGAAGCCGCCACGACGGCGAAACCGAGCCGCACGACCATGCCCGACGAGTAGTGCTTGACCGGCTCGTACACGTAATCGCCGATATCGGCGAACGACAGTATCTCGTCCAGCTTGCGGTCGAGCTGACGGGAACTCATTCCGAGCAGGGCCGCTTTCATGCGAATGTTGTCGATGCCGGAAAACTCGGGCTGGAACCCGGCGCCGAGCTCCAGCAACGCCGCGGTACGCGCATTGATCTCGACGTTGCCGCGGCTGGCGGTGAGCACGCCCGTCAGGATTTTCAGCAGCGTCGATTTGCCGGCCCCGTTTTCGCCGATGATGCCGAACGACTGACCGCGGTACACCTCCAGGTTGACGTCGTGCAGGACTTCGGCCCCCTCGCTGGGCTCCCGCCCGGCCAGCAGGGCTGCAAAGGCGCGCAGTCGCTCGCCCGGTCGGTGCACCCGCGGATAATACTTGGACACGTCGCTGATCCTGACCAGGGGGTTCATCAGAGGAAATCTTCGAAGTGCGTGCTGAAGCGGCGGAAGAACATCAGCGACAACGCGAAAACGACCAGGGTCAGCGCCGGTACGGCCAGATCCGCGAACTCGAACCGGTATTCGCCCAGCAGCAGGAAGTCCCGTAGCCGGCCAACGTACCAGGCCATCGGATTGAAGCGCATGACGCCTTGCCAGACAGGGGGCAGCACCTGGGCGCTGTAGAGTATGGGCGTGGTGAAAAACCAGAACGTCATCAGGGGCGGCAGGATTTGTGCAACGTCGCGCACGAACACCTGCAGCGCGCTGGCGAACAGGGCGAGCCCGCAGGCGAACAGGCCGAGCAGCACCAGCAGGGGGATCGCCGCCAGCAGGCCCAGCCAGTGGATTTGCGTGCCGAGAAACTGCAGCACCACCAGCACGACCAGATAGCCCGCCATGTTCATCACGAAGGACGCCGCAACGGTGGCCAGAGGCAGCAGCTCCACCGGAAAAGCCACCTTGCCGATCAACGCCGCATTGGACGTCACGACGCCCGCTGAACGCAGGACGGACTCGGAAAATGCGGTCCATGGCCAGAACGCCACGGCCAGGAAGGGCACGAAACCGACCGCTTCGAGCCCCGTGATCCGCGATGGAAAAATGGTGGTGAACACGACGGCATAGACCGCCAGCAACAGCAGTGGCTGTAGGAACAACCAGGCGAACCCGGTGAGGTTCTCCAGGTAATCCCGGCGGATGGCGCGGGACACCAGTTGGCGAAACACGGTGCGATAGAGGTTTTGCACGGTTCGCTGCGGATTCGAGCCGGGGGCGAACTACTGCGCCAGGTCCGGCGCCCCCTCGAGGTCTTCGCCGAAATGCCGCTTGGCCATGATTTCCACCGCCCCGTCCGGAATCACGATCGGATCCCGAATGAGGGACTGCATATACCGCGCCCGGTAGGATTCCAGGTATTGCAGACGCTCCTGTTCGATCGCCTGTTGCGCGATCTCCTCGAACGGCGGAATCTCTCCTTCGGTGCGCCCATTCAACCGGATGATGTGGTAGCCATAAGTCGTTTTGACTGGTTCGGAAATGGCGCCGACCTCCTGAAGCCCGAAGGCGCTGGCCTCGAATGCCGGGGCTGTTTGTCCACGGCCGATGCTCGGATACCTCCCCCCGCTATCGGCAGTCTCCGCATCGTCCGAGTACTTCACGACAAGTTCTTCGAAGCGCGCAGGCTCCTTCTCCAGCCAAGTGTGCAGTGACGTGGCCAGGCGATTTGCTTCTTGCTCCGAACGTTTTTCCGTGCCGACGAGGATATGGGATACGTCAACGGTCTCCCCGCGCCTGTATCGTTCCGGATCAACCAGGTAAGCCTCCCTCGCGAGCGCCTCGAAATCGGCTTCAGGTGCATTGGCGACCACGTGTTCGAGCCAGGCTTCGGCCAGTTCCTTCTTGGCCGCCAGGCGAACACGGTCGGCGACCAGAGGATCCTCCTGATACGCCGCACGTTCCGCATCGGCGGCGACGGCCTTGCGCCTCAAGAGTATGTTCACCAGCTGGTCGACCTTGGCACCGTCACGGATGAACGCCAGCCGCTGCGGTTCCGGAATGGCGGTAAAGGCGGCGTCCAGTTCCTGCTGAGTCAAAATCACGGCACCCTGGTAGGCGAATACCTCGGACGGATCCGGTGACCCGCCTGGCCGCGCTACCGCGGCTTCCGGGGGTTCGGACCCGGTTGCCAAGGTGGGAACGCAAGTCAGCCACAGAAGACACGCGGTTACCCGGATCGAAGACTTGAAGAATCGTACTGCCATGGTCTACTTGCTCTGCAGTGGATACTGTCCGAAAGATTGGGCCTTACCGCCCCCAAGTAAACCCTTGGGGAACTTGCCGAAAACCCGGTCCGGAAAAAGCGAAGGGGCTGCTCTCGCAGCCCCT
>CALKKN010000104.1 GCA_937995275.1 uncultured Lysobacterales bacterium
CGGCGGGCTCCGAGCAAAGCGAGCACCAGGGCCAGTGCGAGCGGCAGCAGCCGTTCCGCCCAGTCGCCGGGAGAATCCACCGTCCAGTTCAGGGTGACCGTGAGCAGAAACCCCGCGGAGAGGGCAGCGATCCGGTAGCCGGGGGCGACCGGTCCGCGCCACAGCGTGACGACCAGCAGCGGGCCGAATGCGGCCGCCAGCGCCTGCCAGGCGAACAGCACCCGGTTGAAAATCGTCTCCGGAAAGACGATCGCCAGCAGCACGGCGAGCGCACCGACACCCAGCACGACTGCCCGGTCCAGCGCCAGACTGCCACCGGCGGCGGTTCCGCCGTCCCTCAGGTCATGGCTGACGCTCGATGCGGCGACCAGCAGCTGGCTGTCAGCGGTGGACATGATCGCCGACAGGATGGCGGAGACCATGATGCCGGCGAGCACCGCCGGGAGCAGCATCGCCGCCAGTGCGAACAACAGTTGCTCGCCGTCCGCCAGTTCGGTGACCAGCAAACGGCCGCACCAGCCGAGCAGGACCATCCCGCAGTAGATAATGACCGCCCAGGTCACCGCGATACGCCGGCCGCGAACGATCGCCGCGTCATCCCGGATCGCCATGAACCGGTTGACGACGTGCGGCTGGCCCGGATAGCCGAGGCCGATCCCGAACAGGCCCAGCACGAACCCCAGCGCAGCGGGCAGGGTGGCCTGACCCGTCCAGCGGCGGAAGCCCGCCGCATCCGCCTCGGACAGGCTCGCGAACAGCTCGGCCGGCCCCCCCACGGCGATCAGCGCTAGCAGCGGCAGCAGCAGGGCACTGAATGCCATCAGCACGCCTTGCACGCTGTCAGTGACGCTGGCGGCCCAGAATCCGCCCAGCCACACGTAAACCAGCACCACGGCCGCGCCGATCAGAATGGCGGCGCGAGGGTCCACCGACAACACGCTGGCGAAGGTGGTCCCGGCGGCCTGGAACTGGGCCGCAACATAGAAAGTGAATGAGAACAGGATGACGGCGGCGCCCAGCCGCATCATCGTACGGCGGGCGGGATCGCCCGGCGGGCCGGCGAGGAACTCGGTCAGCGTCAGAGCGCCGCCGGCGCGGCTCTGGCGAGCCAGCCGCGGGGCGATGAGATACCAGTTGATCAGGAAACCGCCGATCGTCGAAGGAATCAGCCAGACGGCCGGGAGACCCCACGCGAAAGCGGCGCCGCTGACACCGAGCAGGCTCCACGCCGACGAGGAACTCGCCGAGGCACTCAGCGCCGCCACCCCGGCGCCGAGCCGCCGTCCGCCGAGGTAAAAATCCTCGCTGTCCAGGTTACGTTTGCTGGCCCACCAGCCGATGCCCAGCATCAGAACCTGGTAGGCGATCAATGTGGTCAGTATTCCAGTCACGCCGGTGTCCAGGCGGCAGCCCCGTAATGCACAAGTCCCGCATTGTACAGCGTGATCCGGGTACGTCTGCCACGGGGCGCCGGGCCAGGCTGCGCGCCGACCGGTGCCGGACCCGTCCGCGGACGACAGGGCGTTTGCCACCACAGGCTGATTGGAGGACAATTGGCGGTTTAAGCTGCAGCCCCCAACTCGTTCGGATACCTGCTGCCCCCATTCATAAAGGAGTAACATTTTGATGAGAATCTCTCGCAACGTCAGCGTCGTTCTTGCCGCCGCTTTTCTGTGCGGTCCGGTGGTCGGTGCGGAACTCGAAACCGATGCCCAGAAACTGGGTTACATCATCGGCATGGACATCGGGAATTCGTTGAAGCAGCAGAATACCGACATCGACATCGATACCCTGATCGAAGCCTTGCGGGCCACTTACTCGGGTGGGGAACTCGCGATGACCCCCGAAGAAGCACAGGCAATCCGTGAGGAGTTCGTCGCCAGTCGCCAGGCCGAGGCGCAGGCCGAGCGTGACACGATGGCGGCCGCCAATGCCGCGGAGGGCGACCAGTTCATGCTCGAGAACCGGGTCAAGGAAGGGGTCGTGGTGACCGACTCCGGGTTGCAGTACAAGGTCGTGGAAATGGGTGACGGGCCCCAGCCCGCCGCAACGGACCGCGTAACGGTGCACTACCGCGGCACACTGCTGAACGGGCAGGAATTCGACAGCTCCTATTCGCGCAATCAACCGGCGACCTTCCAGCTCGACCAGGTCATTCCCGGGTGGACCGAGGGCGTCCAGCTGATGCCGGTCGGCAGCAAGTTCATGTTCTATATTCCGCCCAACCTGGGTTATGGCGAGGCCGGCGGTGGCCCTATCGGCCCCAATTCGACACTGATCTTCGAAGTTGAACTGCTGGGAGTCGAGTAACGCCCCATGAGGATTTCGGTTGTGGGCAGCGGCTATGTCGGACTGGTCAGCGGCGCCGGCCTGTCCGACGTCGGCCACCATGTCGTCTGCATGGACATCGACGAGGCGCGGATCGAAGGGCTCAGGAACGGTGTTGTGCCCATTTACGAGCCGGGTCTGGAGGACATGCTGCTGCGCAATGCCCGCGAGGGCAGGCTGGAGTTTACGACGTCGATCGAGCAGGCTGTGACCCACGCTGAAGTCCTCTTTATCGCGGTGGGGACGCCCCCGGACGAGGACGGATCCGCCGACCTGAGCCACGTTCTCACGGTGGCGGCGTCTGTCGGCGAGCATCTGGCGGGACCGTTGCTGGTGGTGGTCAAGTCCACCGTGCCGGTGGGTACCTGTGAGAAGGTTCGTGAAACCATCCGGGCGGGGCTGAACGCACGCGGCGCCGACGTCGAATTTTCAGTAGCCTCGAACCCCGAGTTTCTGAAGGAGGGCGCGGCGATCGCGGATTTCATGAAGCCGGACCGGATCGTCGTCGGCGTGGACAGCGACCGGGCTGAAGACCTGCTGCGGGAACTTTACACGCCGTTCAATCGCAACCACGAAAAAATGCTGTGCATGGACGTCCGTTCGTCCGAGCTGACCAAGTACGCTGCCAATGCGATGCTGGCGACCAAGATCAGCCTGATGAACGAAGTCTCCAACCTCGCGGCCCGGGTCGGCGCCGATATCGAGCACGTTCGCATCGGTATCGGGTCCGATCCCCGTATCGGCTATTCCTTCATTTATCCGGGGGCCGGTTATGGCGGCTCCTGCTTCCCGAAAGACGTCCGTGCGCTGGAGCGAACGGCGCACGATCACGGCTATACGGCCGAATTGCTGCAGGCCGTCGAATCCGTAAACATGCGGCAGAAGAAGGTGCCGTTCAGTTTGCTCCAGAGCCATTTCGATGGGGGGCTGGACGGCCTGACGATCGCCGTGTGGGGACTGTCGTTCAAGCCCAACACCGATGACATGCGCGAGGCGCCCAGCCTGACCCTGATCGATGCCCTGCTGGCCGCCGGCGCCCGGGTGCGGGCGCATGATCCGGAAGCCGCCGGGGAAGCCCGGCGCATCCTCGCGGGAAGGGATGGGTTCGAAACGCTGGAAGATCCTTACTCGGCGGCGGCCGGGGCCGACGCGCTGGTGCTGATCACGGAATGGAAACTGTACTGGGCGCCGGACTTCGACCGCCTGGGCCGGGATATGAAACAGGCCGTGATCGTGGACGGCCGCAACATATGGTCGCCGCCCGTGGTGCGCGCGCGCGGTTTCGACTATTACGGCATCGGCCGGTCCTGACGTGAAAAAGCGAGCGCTCATTACCGGGATCACCGGCCAGGACGGGGCCTACCTCGCGGAGTTCCTGCTGAACAAGGGCTATGAGGTGCACGGCATCAAGCGCCGGTCTTCATTGTTCAATACCGATCGCATTGATCACCTCTATCGGGATCCGCACGATACCGGCCGTCGTTTGATCTTGCATTACGGAGATATGACGGATTCTTCCAGCCTCGTTCGAATCATTCAGCAGATCCAGCCG
>CALKKN010000105.1 GCA_937995275.1 uncultured Lysobacterales bacterium
GCGGCTGAGGGCCGCGGACCGCGCAACCTGACCTCCAGCACCGTCGGCGACGAACTGGTGCTGGCCAGCGGCGGCCGGTCGCGGGTGTTTTCGGTATCGATCAAGGACCGCGCCGCGATCATCATGGGCGGCCATCTGGGCAAGGCCTTCTGGTATGCGGAAGAAACGGGCAGGATGGTGACCAGCAGTTTCTACTTCGACCAGAATCCCGGATGGGCCCAGCGCTGGAACGCCGCAGCCCCGGCGGACCGCTACCTGGCGGAAACCTGGAGCCTGTTGCAGGAGCCGGACGCGTACCTGTTCTTCGATCGGGACGATCGCAACGAGGAACGGCCCAAGGAGGGTTTGGGCCGCGTTTTCCCCCACCGCGTCGAGCGCGGGGAGGGGTCGTTCAACTACGCGGCGCTGCCCTTCACGCCGATGGGTGACCGGCTGACGCTCGACTTCGTCAAAGCCCTGTTCGAGGCGGAGCGGCCCGGGCGCAGCGGCGTCACGGACCTTCTCGCGGTCAGTTTTTCGGTCACCGACTATATCGGCCACGCATTCGGCCCCTTCAGCCTGGAGGCGGAGGACAATTTCCTGCGTCTGGACCAGACGCTATCGGAGTTGTTCAGCTTCATCGACCGGGAGATCGGCCTGGACAAGACCCTGATCGTGCTGGCGTCCGATCACGGCGTGGCGCCGATCCCGGAATACCTTGCCGAACAGGGTATGCAGGCTGGCCGTCTCGATGCGCCACGGTTGGTGGCCGATGCCAACCGGGCCCTTCAGTCGCGCTTCGATGCGGAGCGTCCGCTGGTCCTGGCGTTTGAAAACCCCGGCATCTATCTGGACCCGCGGGCGGCAGCCGGGCTGGGCCTCGATATCGCCCTCGTTGAGAGGGTCCTCGCCCAACAGCTGATGCAGGTGCCCGGAATCCGCTCCGCGTACGCGCGCTCCGATTTGCTGGCCGGCCGCATTGCCGATATCGCCGAGGCGAGGAGCGTTCTCGCCGCCTTCCATCCGCGTCGGTCGGGCAACGTGATCCTGGTGCAGGAACCTTTCTGGTACCTCGGGGGCGATCGCTACGGGAGCGCGGCCACCCATGGCTCGCCACACTCCTATGATGCCCATGTGCCGATCTTCGTGGCCGGCCCCGGTATTGGGCACGCTGTCGTGCACCGGTCGGTCGCGCCGCGGGATGTCGCGCCGACGATCAGCGCCTACCTCGGAATCGCACCGCCGTCCGGGTCGGTGGGCGCGCTCCTGGCGGAAGTGTTGGAATAAGCGGAGAGCAAAAAAAAGGGGTCCCGGTTTCGCCTAGTGGCGAGGGGACCCCTCAAATGGATGGGTGAATTGTCGTTTGGTTACTGTCGGGTTCGCTGTCCATCACCAGGTCCGCACCGTCCAGCCCTGGATGTGGCTGGGCCCGGACCGCTCCATCCTGCGCCGGCGGCGCAAGCGGCGTGCCTGGCCGTCCCCGTGGGTCCAGCGGCCAGAGTTGGAAGCGGGGCGATGGTCGCCTACGGTCGCGATGGACTGACGTGGCATGATCTGCCGGGTCACGTCCCGCATGGTCTCTGACATCATATGCCTTAACATTTGCTTATCTCCTTGACGGAAAAATCCAACCGTCTCTGTCACCATAGTGTAAACTTTGTACAAGGTCCAAAGTTCGCTGAAGCGCCCGTTATATTGGCTCTTCAGTTGCAAATTCTAGTGTTCTATATAATTATTCGCTAACGGTATTCTTTGGTTTCAAATTAAGTTTTTCTTAACTGTCATGCCAGCAATTCCACTTAATGCATTACGCACATTCGAAGCGGTCGCCAGCCGTCTGAGCTTCGCCGAGGGCGCCAGGGCGCTGAACGTCAGCCCGGCTGCAGTCAGTTCGCAGATTCGTGCACTGGAGCAGCGTCTGAACCAGCCGCTTTTCCACCGTCGCGGGCGCCAGATCACCCTGACCGAAGCCGGCCGTCACCTGCTGCCGGGCGTGCAGCGTGGTCTGGCGGAGCTGCGCCGGGCGCTGCAGTCCATCAGCCAGGACCGCTCCGAGGGTGCGCTGAACGTCAGCATGATGCCGTCCTTCCTGCAGAAGTGGCTGATGCCGCGGCTGGCCGAGTTCAACACGCTGCAGCCGCACATAGACCTGCGCATCCATGCGGACAACACCCTCGTCGACTTCGAGCAAAGCGATTTTCATGCGGCGATCCGTTTCGGCAGCGGGAAATGGACCGGACTAAGGGCGGAAAAGATCCTCGACGACTGGATCCTGCCGGTTTGCAGCCCCCGTCTGGTTCGGGAAATCGGACCGATCGCGACGGTGGAAGAATTGCAGCAGCGCGATCTGTTGTATGTCGAGAGCGAAATCTGGGACGCCTGGTTTCGGGTGCTGGGCGAAAGCGGCCGCGACAAGCGTTGGCCGCTGCTGAACGACTCCCTCAGCATCCTGATGGCCGCAGAGCAGGGGCAGGGGATCGCGCTCAGCCGCTGGTCGCTGGTGGCGAGAGACATTGCCGCAGGGCGCCTCGTGCGCCCCATCGACAATGTCGTGCAGACCGACTGGTCCTACTATTTCGTGGCGCCGCCGCACTATTTCGACCTGCCCAAGGTAGTCGCCCTGCGCGACTGGATCGTGGCGCACTGCGAACAGTTCGAGCGGCCGGAACCGGCAGCGTGATTGCGGCGGGCCCAGAGCGGGCCCTTTCCCGGTGAAGAGTCCGAGATGACCGAGACCCCGCTGGCATTGTCTGATAAGATTCCGTCCCTGCGACCCGTCACGGAGAGGTGCCGGAGTGGTCGAACGGGCTTGACTCGAAATCAAGTGTGCGGTTATCCGCACCGTGGGTTCGAATCCCACCCTCTCCGCCAATTTTCTGCAATCCCTTCGATGCCGTGCAAAACTCTGGGAATTGAAGTTCTGTACGACATGGTATTTCCCGTCATTTTCTCCTGGCTGTCTCGTTCCTTTCAGGGTTCATCCTGTTCAACCACAAACGAATAGATCTATCGGGGCCTGTAAAAACCTTCATTACCCTGCTCGCCGTCGGACCTCCGGGTCCGTCCGGACGGGAATGCCCCCGGTTTTTGGCTGGGG
>CALKKN010000106.1 GCA_937995275.1 uncultured Lysobacterales bacterium
GGGCATGCGCGTCGATGGACGAAAGAACGACCAGCTGAGACCGGTCTCCATCACCACCGGCTACCAGATCCACGCCGAGGGCTCCGCCTTGATCCGCTGGGGCCAGACCCACGTGCTCTGCGCGGCCTCGGTGGAGGATACGGTGCCGCCCTTTCGTCTGGCCTCGGGGGGCGGCTGGGTCACCGGCGAGTACGCCATGCTGCCCCGCTCCACCACCACCCGCAAGAGGCGCCGGCAGGGAGGCCGCGAGACCGAGATCCAGCGCCTGATCGGCCGCTCCCTTCGGGCCGTGGTGGACCTGAAGGCCCTGGGGGAGCGCACCGTCACGCTGGACTGCGACGTCATCCAGGCGGACGGCGGCACGCGAACGGCGGCGATCACCGGCGCGTACGTGGCGCTGGTCGATGCCTGCCGATGGCTGGCGCGGCGCGGCCTGATCGAAAAGGAGCCGGTCCACGGCCAAGTGGCCGCGGTATCCGTGGGCATTGTGGGCACTGAGCCCGTTCTCGACCTGGACTACGCGGAAGACTCCACCGCGGAGACCGACCTGAACGTGGTCATGAACGACGGTGGCGCGTTCATCGAGTTGCAGGGTACCGCGGAGGGGCACGCGTTCCGCCGCGACGAGCTGGACGGCATGCTCGACCTGGCGCAGTCCGGCATCACGCGCCTGCTGGGCCTGCAGGCGGAAGCGCTCGATGGCTGAGCCGGCCGGCGGCCGGACCCTGGTCCTGGCCAGCGGCAACGCGGGCAAGCTCCGCGAACTGGGGTCAATGCTGGCGCCCCTGGGCTGGTCCGTCCGGCCGCAGAGCGACTGGCGTCTTGAGGAAGCTGTGGAGGACGGCCTCAGCTTTATCGAGAATGCCCTGATCAAGGCCCGGCACGCATCGCTGGCGACCGGGCTGCCGGCGCTGGGCGACGATTCCGGGCTCGTGGTCGACGCACTGGACGGCCAGCCCGGCATCCTGTCCGCGCGCTACGCCGGGGCCGGGGCCAGCGACGAGGCCAACAACCGCAGACTGATCGAGGCCATGGCAGGGCTGCCCGCCGCTCGCCGCACAGCGCATTTCTATTGCGCCATGGCGCTGGTACGGCATGCGCGCGATCCGGCGCCGCTGCTGGCGACCGGAGAGTGGCACGGCCGCATCCTCGAGCAGCCTGCCGGAGAGGGGGGGTTCGGTTACGATCCGCTGTTCTGGGTGGCGGAGGAGGGTTGCACCTCCGCCCAGCTGACGCCCGCTCGCAAGAACCGGCTGAGCCATCGGGGACAGGCGCTGGCGGCGCTGATCCGGCAGGTGGAGACGGAACTGGACGGGCGGGGGCCGGCTGCCTGAGAGCCGCCCGGGTCCGAATGCTCGAGATTCCGCCCCTGTCGTTGTATGTCCACCTGCCGTGGTGCGTGCGCAAGTGCCCGTACTGCGACTTCAACTCCCATGCGCCGGCAAACGATCTGCCCACGGACGATTACGTCGACGCGCTGCTGGACGACCTGGAGCTCGAGTTGCCCCTCATCTGGGGGCGCCCCGTGCAGACCGTCTTTCTCGGCGGCGGGACGCCCAGCCTGTTCAGTGCCGCGCAGGTCGAGCGCCTGTTGAGCGGAATCCGCGCGCGGCTGCCCGCGCGGCCGGATGCGGAGGTGACCCTGGAAGCCAACCCCGGGACACTGGAGCACGACAGCTTCAGGGCGTATCGCGACGCCGGGATCAATCGCGTCTCACTGGGCGTCCAGAGTTTCAGCGACACCGCGCTGCGGGCGCTCGGGCGGATCCACGGGCGCGCGGAAGCCCTGCGCGCGATCGATTTGTTGCGGTCCGCGGGCTTCGACAACTTCAACCTGGACCTGATGTTCGCGTTGCCGGACCAGGAGCCTCAGGCGGCGCTCGACGACGTCCGCGCGGCCATCGCCTGCCGGCCGCCGCACCTGTCCCATTACCAGTTGACGATCGAGCCGAATACCGCGTTTGCCGCGCAGCCGCCCACGCTGCCCGGGGCCGATCAGGCCTGGGAGATGCAGCAGGCGTGCCGGGAGTTGCTGGAGGCGGCCGGGTACCGGCAGTACGAGATTTCGGCCTGGGCGCAGCCCGGGCGCGAATGCCGCCACAACCTCAATTACTGGACGTATGGCGATTTTGTCGGCATCGGCGCCGGCGCCCACGGCAAGATCACGCTCGCCGCGGAGCAGACTGTGCGGCGGCGGATCAGGCTTCGGCATCCTGCGGCCTGGATGAAGGCGGCCGGCCGTGACCGGCTGGCGGAAGACCGGGCCCTGGGGCCGAAGGATCGGGTATTCGAGTTTTTCCTGAACCAGCTGCGGTTGCGGCAGGGGGTCAGGCTTTCGGAGTTCGAGCCGCGCACCGGAGTGCCCGGGTCGGCGGTTGCCGGGCGGGTCGAGGATGCGATCGGGCGGGGATTGCTCGTCCGGGATGGGGATTGGCTCCGGCCGACGGACCTGGGGTGGCGCTTCAACAACGACACCCAGGCGATTTTTCTGCCCTGAAAATCATTGCATTGGAATCGATGCGGCAGTAAACTGGCCGGTCTTTCGCGCTCGCGCGGTATACTCGAATCGAGCAGCCACGCAAACATTGGCGCCAGTATCAATCTACCCGTATTAAAGCTAATTGGGGAATTGTCATGAAAGCCGGTATTCACCCCGAATACAGAGAGGTTGTTTTTCAGGACGTGTCATCGGATTTTGCGATCCTGACCCGTTCGACGATGAACAGCAAGGAAACCATCAAGTGGGAGGACGGCAAGGAATATCCCCTGGTCAAGGTGGAAGTTTCCAGTGCCTCGCATCCCTTTTACACCGGCAAGCACAAGGTGCTGGATTCCGGTGGCCGTGTCGACCGCTTCAAGAAGCGCTACGGCAAGTAAGGCAGTAAGCAGAACCAGAGACCCGCGCCGGACGCTGGACGGCGCGGGTTTTTTATGGCCCGCGGGGCACTCTGCCGGGCGGCATTATCAGGATTGACACCCAGAGTATTAACAATGCCAATCATGGCTCGTGATTAAAGGCCTGTGCTATAGTCGATGCGCTGATTTCGTTTCCCATGCGAGCCAGCCGGAGTCTCCCGCCAAGCGGGTCACTTCCGCCAGTCAACAACACCGTATCAGTGAGGATTGAACAGTGCTCAGCAAGAACGTTGTAATCACCGACGAAGCTGCCGGCAAGCACGTGGAATTGCCGGTCATCAGGGGAACCGAGGGCGAGCCTACCCTGGACATCAAGGCCGTGCCGTCGACGCTGGGATACTTCACCTACGACCCGGGTTACGCCGCCACGGCGAGTTGCACCAGCGAGATCACTTTCATCGACGGCAACAAGGGGATCCTTCGCTATCGCGGCTACCCGATCGAACAACTCGCGGAGCGGAGCACGTTCGTCGAGGTGGCCTACCTGCTCCTGTTTGGCGAACTGCCCATCGAGGAACAGCTGAACCAGTTCCGCGACGAACTGACCTATCACACCATGATCCACGAGCGCCTCAACCACTTCATCTCGGGCTTCCACTACGATGCGCACCCGATGGCGATGATGGCCGGCGTGGTCGGGTCGCTGGCTGCCTTCTACCACAACAGGCTCGACATGGAGAACCCGGAGGAGCGCGTGCTGTCGGCCAAGCGCATGATCGCCAAGATGCCGACCATCGCCGCAGCCTGTTACCGCCACCACATGGGCTGGCCGATTGCCTATCCAAGGAACCGCCTGCGCTTCTGCGAACGGTTCCTGGACATGATGTTCTCGGTGCCTTCCGAGCAGTACATGGTCAGCGAGGTGGCGGCGCGGGCGCTCGACCTGTTGTTCATCCTGCATGCCGATCACGAACAGAATGCGAGCACATCGACCGTGCGGCTGGTCGGGTCGACCGGCGCCAATCCCTACGCCTGCGTGGCGGCCGGGATTTCGGCCCTGTGGGGTCCGGCGCATGGCGGCGCCAACGAGGCCGTCCTGGCCATGCTGGACGAAATCGGCTCGGTCGGGAACGTTCCGCACTTCATCGACCGGGCCAAGGACAAGAACGACCCCTTCCGGTTGATGGGCTTCGGCCACCGAGTCTACAAGAATTACGATCCGCGCGCCGCGATTATCCGGCAGGCCTGCTACGAGGTGCTGGATGAGCTCGGCAAGGACGATCCGATGATGGATCTGGCGATGGAGCTGGAGCGGATCGCACTGGAGGACGACTTTTTCGTCGAGAAAAAACTCTACCCCAACGTCGATTTCTATTCCGGCATCATCTACAAGGCACTTGGCATCCCGGTCAGCATGTTTACCGTCATGTTCGCCATCGCCCGGACGGTGGGCTGGGTATCACAGTGGATCGAGCAGAGCGAAACGCCGACCAAGATCGGCAGGCCGCGCCAGGTGTACCGGGGACCGCAGGAGCGCAAGTACAAGGCGCTGCACAGACGCGGCTAGCAGGCCTCCTGCGCCAGCAGGAATTCGACCTCGGCGAGGCTGGCGCGCCGCTGGGGCCGGCCGTCGATCGGGCTGGGCGGTGACTGGCGCAGATTGATGGGTTCGAACACGACGAGTTCGACGTCAGACCCCTCGAATTCGAAAACCAGTACCGGCACCTGCCGGTGCTGGCCGTCGAACCAGCGGATTTGCCGTTGCTCCTGGTTGAATGCGACGTTGCGCTCTACCAGGAACAGGATCGCGGATTCGACGGAATCCGGGAAGACGTGCAGGGCGATGCGCGAGTGCGCGTTGGCGGTGCCGTCGAGTACCGACCCCACCAGTCGCGGCTGCAGGGTCTGCAGCGCCTGCATGACGCGGGCCGCGACCCGGAGCAGTTTGCCGATGGTGTCCCGGTGATCGGGGCCCCCGTAGAGCGCCTGGTAGCTGAGCAGGGCGTCCTTCACCTCGAGATTGCTCGGCAGCGCCAGCCGTTCGCTGACGCCCAGCCGCTCCGCCGCCTTTTTCTTGGCGGCATGATAATTATGCTGCCCCTCGGTGGCGAGGATGCGCGCAGCCTCCGCTGCGACTTCCCGCCGGGCCTGCTTCATCTTCCGGATGTGCCTGGGCTCCGACGGGTCAGTAAATCTCGTACGGGTCTTCCTCGAGCGGGACATCTTCGCTTTCCCTCTGGCTTGGGCCTGCTTCGGGCAGTGGCGGCAGCCTCCCTGCCTGGAATATTTCCATGATTGCATCGTCGTCATCAAGGCGGGCCAGCAGGCCGGAGGCCGGATCGATCCGCGCATGCGCCAGGCCCTCGGGCAGGGCCGGCGGTTCGTCCGCGAGGCTGTCCAGGGCCACGGCCATGAATTCCATCCATACCGGCAGCGCCGCGCGGCCGCCCAGTTCGCGTCTTCCCAGCGGTTCGTGGTTGTCGAAGCCGACCCAGACCGAAGTGACCAGGTGGTTGTTGTAACCGGAGAACCAGGCGTCCCGTTGCTCATTGGTGGTGCCGGTCTTGCCGGCCAGGTCCTTGCGCCCCAGTTCCATGGCCCGCCGCCCGGTGCCCCGCCGGATCACGTCCATCATCATGGACCGGATCAGGTAGGCATTCTGTGGCGTGATGATCTGCTCGGCATACGGAATGCCCTCATCGGCCGGTCGGCCCTCGTCCTCGTAGCCGCTTGCAGTCACCTCGACTTCGGGACTGGTCGCGGCGATGTCGAGGGGTTTGAAGGCGGGCTCCGCCAGTTGCGGCTCCACGACCGGCGGCACATCGGGCTCCGCCCTGTCGCAATCGTCGCAGATCACCGAGGGATGGGTCCGGAAAACGACCCGGCCGGACGTGTCGGTGATCGTGCGCATGTATTGCGGCGCCACCAGGTAGCCGCCGTTGGCGAACACCGCGTAACCCCTGGCCATCGACAACGGGGTGAGCGACGCGCTGCCGAGCGCCATCGTCAGATTCGCGGGCAATTCATCGCGCCCGAAGCCAAACCGGCTGATATAGTCGCGCGCCTCCTCGATACCGATGCTGCGCAGCAGGCGGATGGAGACCAGGTTGCGTGAATTGACCATGGCCTCGCGCAATCGGGTGGGCCCATAGAACCGTTCGCTGAAGTTCTGTGGCTTCCAGGCGCGCTCGAGTTCCGAATCCTCGAACACGATCGGCGCGTCGTTGACCAGGCTCGCAACCGTGAAGCCGTTCTCGAGCGCCGCCGAGTAGATGAATGGCTTGAAACTGGAGCCGGGCTGCCTGCGGCCCTGCGTGACGCGGTTGTATTTGCTGCGGGCGAAGTCATAGCCGCCCACCAGTGCCTTGACGTCGCCCGTCCGGGGGTCCAGCGACACGAGGGCGGCTTCGACCTCGGGCAGCTGGCCAAGCCGCCAGCTGCCGTCGTCATGCAGCCGCGCGCGGATGACGTCGCCCACCTGCATGATGTCCGCTACCGACTTGGGCGCCTTCCCGGTGCGGTCCCGGCTGATGAACGGCGCCGCCCAGCGCATGCTCTCCAATGTCAGTGCGACCGTCTGACCGTTGCGCAGGTAAACGACGGCGAGCGAGTCGGAGACTTCGATGACCAGGCCGGGCTCCAGCCCGGATATGGGCCGGTATGGCTCCAGGGCCGCGAGCCAGTCCGCGGTGGTTTGCTTGTCCGCCAGGTCGACGTGCGCCTCGGACCCGCGAAAGCCGTGCCGGTGATCGTATTCCTCGAGGCCGGTGGATACGGCCTGGTTCGCTGCCATCTGGAGGCGGCTGTCGATGGTCGTGACAACTACGTAGCCGCCTTCGTACGCATCCATGCCGAGCAGATTCAAAGCGGTGGCCCGGACCATTTCAGCGACGTACGGCGCGGAAATCTCGGCTATTGCGCCGTGATAGTACGCCCGGTCGGGTTCGGCGATGGCGGTCTCATAGTCCGTCCGGTCGATGAAGCCCAGCTCGAACATGCGGCTGAGCACATAGTCGCGCCGTTCCAGGGCCCGGTCAGGCGAGGTGATCGGATTGATGCGTGAGGGCGCCTTCGGCAGCGCCGCGATCATCGCACACTGCGCCAGGGAAAGCTGCTGCGGGGACTTGCCATAATACACCTCGGCCGCAGCGCCCACGCCGTAGGCACGGTAACCCAGGAAGATTTTGTTCATGTAAAGCTCGAGGATCTGGTCCTTGTCGAGTTCGCGCTCGATGCGCAGCGCGAGGAAGATCTCCTTGATCTTGCGCGTGAAGGTTTTTTCGGAGGTCAGGAAGAAGTTCCGGGCGAGCTGTTGTGTGATCGTGCTGCCGCCGATGGTCTTCTCACCGGTCATCAGCAGCGCCAGGGCGGCCCGCGTGATGCCCTGGTAGTCGACGCCCGGATGCTCGTAGAACCGGGCGTCCTCGCCCGCGATAAACGCCTGTTTCAGGCAGTCCGGCGCGTCCTCGATGGCCACCGGGATGCGGCGTTTTTCACCGAAGACGCCAATCAGGCGCCCGTCCTCGGTGAACACGCGCAGGGGTACCTGCAATTGTACATCCCGCAGCGTTTCGACGTCCGGGAGATCCCGGCCGTACAAAAGCCATGCGACACCTATGCCCAGAACGCCCAGCAGCGAAGAAACCAGAAAAGCAATGATCAACCAACGAAACAGTTTCTTCACCCAAAATTCCTGCTATGCTTACGACAAATACGAACATTTGGACCTTGAAGGTCCGGCCCGTGGCGGGGCGAGCCTAAGAGTACGATAATCAGTGGCAGGCAGGGAAGCGGCCACTACGCCGACGATGCAAAAAATCGCGAGGCTCATACTGCTTCCCCGACCGTCCAGTGTAGATTCCCACTCAGGTTCGACTGCCGCGAGCGGCATGGGTTCGGTGGGAAATCTGGATGATGGCATTGAGAAAGAATTGAATATCTGTTAAAACCGGGTTCAGAAAGTGTCAATAAACCATTGTCAAGCAAAGGATTGAGGGCAATTTGAGACTATTCGGCACAAAAAATCCGCCCGTAATGGGCCTGGACATTGGGTCGTCGAGCATCCGCCTGGTGCAACTTTCCCGGCACGGTACCGATTATTGCATCGACCATTTTGCGATCGAGCCACTGTTGCCTGGCGTTATCGTGGAGAAGTCCGTTCAGGACATCGAAGCGATTTCGGACGCGATTCGCGCTGCGGTCAGGAATTCGGGTTCCGGTTCACGATTCTGCGCGGTAGCGGTTTCGGGTTCGGCGGTGTTCACCAAGACCATCAGCCTCCCTGCCAACCTGGCGGAGGCGGATATCGAAAGCCAGGTCCAGATCGAGGCCAACCAGTACATTCCCTATCCGCTGGACGAGATCAGCCTGGACTTTGAGGTACTGGGACCGTCGCCCAGAAATGCAGACATGGTCGATATCCTGCTGGCCGCCAGCAAGAACGAGAATGTCGAAAGCCGCCAGGACGCGCTGGAATCTCTCGGCCTGAAGGCCAAGGTCGTTGATGTCGAATCGTTCGCGATCGCGAACGCATTCGAGTTGATCCGTGAACGCGAGGGGATCCCAAGCACCGAGACCATCGGCATTTTCGACATTGGCAACGACCTTTCGACCTTGCTTATCCTGCGTAACGGGCGGGTGGTCTACACCCGCGATCATCCCTTCGGCGGCAACCAGCTCACCGAAGAGATCATGCGCCGTTACGACATGACCCCGGAGCAGGCCAGTTTCTTCGCGCGCGGCGACCCCGGGCCGGAGAACTTCGAAGAAGAGGTGCTCGAGCCGTTCATGCTCAATGTGGTGCACCAGATCAGCCGCGCCCTGCAGTTCTACAGTTCAAGCGCGGAGTTCTCGAACATCAGGACAATCTACCTGTCGGGCTCCGTGGCCTCGATCGAGGGCCTGGCCGAAGTCGTCGAGCAGGAGCTCGGCATGAAGGCCGCCATTGCAGATCCGGTCACCGGGTTGGAAGTGGCGCCCAACGTCGCTGTGGCCGCGCTCAAGCGGAATGCGGCCAACCTGATGGTCGCCATGGGTCTTGCTTTGAGAGGTTTTGACTGATGGCCAGAATCAATCTGCTACCGTGGCGCGAAGAGGCCCGCAGGGAGCGCCAGCGCCAGTTCCTGTACTCGCTGATGGGGACGCTCGTGCTGGGTGCAATCCTGGTGCTGCTGGTCGGCATGTTCTTCGATCAGCAGATCAGCCGGCAGGAGGCGCGCAATCAGGAAATCCAGGTGGAAATCAACCGGCTCAACCAGCGGATCACCCGCATTGCCGAACTGGAGCGGACCCGCACCCGCCTGCTGTCGCGCAAACAGATCATCGAGTCCCTGCAGTCCAGCCGGTCCCTTACCGTGGAACTGCTGGACAAGCTTGCCAAGACCATTCCGGTGGGTATCACCCTGACCAACGTTCGCCAGCAGGGCAATAACCTGACGCTGCTCGGCACCAGCCAGTCGAACGCCCGGGTGTCCGCCTATCTGCAGAGCCTCGAGGAAATGGACCTGTTCGTCCGCCCCGAACTTCGTTTCGTGAGGGCTTCGCAGAGGGTCAGAAACCGGACCGAACCGTACGAATTCTCGATTTCGGTCAGGCTGGACAACACCAGAAAGCGCGACCAGGAGGACGGCACGGAGTCGGAGGGGGCAGGCTGATGCTCAACGAATTACGCGATCTCGACCTCAACGACATTGGCAGCGCGCCGGCGTCGGTCCGATACGTCATACTCGGGTTCCTGCTGATCATCATCCTGACGATCGGCTATTTCCTGCTAGTCAAATCCAAGACCGAGCAACTGGAGATGGTCCAGAACGTCGAGTTGCGCCTGCGGGCGGAATTCGAGCAGAAACAGGCCAAGGCGGCCAACCTCGAAGCCTACGAGGCTCAGCTCGCCGAGATGCAGGAATTGCTGGAAACCATGTTCCGGCAGCTGCCCAGCCGCACGGAGATGGACAAGTTGCTGGTCGACGTCTCGCAGACCGCCCTTGGCGCCGGCATCGACGTCCAGTTGTTCCAGCCCAATGCCGAGGCCTACCACGACTTTTATGCGGAGCGGCCGATCTCGGTCCGCATGCTGGGTGACTATCACCAGTTCGGCGAATTCGTCAGTGGCGTCGCCTCCCTGCCCCGCGTCGTCATCCTGACGATGCACGACATCTCGCTGCGGCGGGCCGAGGCCCGTGACATCGGCGCTTCCGGAGACGATGGCCGACTGGTCCTGGAAGGGATCGTCAAAACCTATCGTTACATCGACGAGGACGAGGCCGCCGAGCGCGCCCAGGTAGGTGCGCCGTGAAACGATTATTCCCACAGTTCAACCTTACCGCCCTACTCCTCGCAGCAATGGCGGGAGCGCTGCTGACTTCCTGCGGGGTTCAGCAGGACGATCTCGACCGTTACATCGGGGAAGTCCAGGCCAGGCCGGCCACGCCTATTCCCCCGATCCCTGCGGTGCGGACCTATACACCGTACAAGTACGAGGGCCTGTTGGGCCGCGACCCCTTCCGCACATCGACCAGCGAAGGCTCCGACCAGGTGGCTCAGGGCGGGCCGTCCTCGGGTCCGCGGCCCGACCTGCAGCGCCCGCGGGAATACCTCGAAAAGTTCGAACTGGATACGCTGGCCATGGTGGGGACCTTTTCCAGGGAAGCCGCCGACTGGGCCCTGATCCAGGACCCGGACGGCGTCATCCACCGGGTCGCCGTCGGGAACTACATGGGCAAGAACCACGGCAAGATCAGCGTGATAACAAATGACGACGTGCAACTGAGCGAGTTCATCGCCGA
>CALKKN010000107.1 GCA_937995275.1 uncultured Lysobacterales bacterium
GAGAAGTTCGAGATCGACGCCGGCTACGTGGACGCGCACCTGGAAGAACTCGCGGGCAACGAGGACCTGAGCCGCTACATCCTCTAAAAGCGCCTTCGGCTCCCTGGTCGGCAGACGGGTTTGATAACCCGTGCTGGCCGCTCGAGGGGTGGCGGCTTAGTGCAACAAGACGCCTACTTGGACTTGCCCCGGCATTGGGACGTAACGTCGGCTTTGAACTTTTGCGGATCCTTGATGATCTCGAAGAACTGGGCAAGGTACTTGTCCACGTCGCGGCGCGGCCCCGAATCCAGGCGCTCTTCGGCGGCGACAACCGACATGATCGCGCCTTCCTTTTCGAGGTAAAGGTCACGCGCTTCGTCCAGCGTGTCGTTGTGCCAGCAATAACCGCGGAACAGGCGCTGCGTCACTTTCCAGATCGGCAGCCCGTCCGGCGGAGCGGCATACTGGGCATCGACCAGGCCGGCGGAGTCGAAATCGTAGGGTACGGGGTAAACCCAGTCGTCCGGACCCAGAGGCTCCGGCGCGATCAGCTTCACGTTATGGCAGCACTCCTCCGGATCGGGGCCCCTCAGCGAGGCCCAGTCCACGTTGCCGATCATGAACTGGAACAGGGAGAAGATGCTGCTGAGCTGGGGCTCCAGTCGGTTGTAATGAATATTGGGTGTTTTCAGTTTTTTCAGATCGTGGCGCTTTGCGACATCGCTGTCGTCCTCGATCAGGAACGCAAATCGGGGCTCGGCGGCGCGGTCGCGCTCGGAATCGTAATAAGTGACGCTCAGCGGCCGCACCCGGAAGCTGTAGTCGGTCAATTGCCGGTACATCTCGTAAATGAGCATCTCGACAATGTAGTACTGCTCGTAGACGCCTCGTTCCTTGCAGTGGGTGACCATCTTCAGCGATTTCTGGCCCCTGAAGGTCGTCCCCTTGACGTTCTCCTTCTCGAAACGGAGCTTGACCGGAGGAAAGTCGCAGAGTTCCTGGCGCTTGATGCCGCGGCGCTGGACCGTCAGGGGAAGCGACATGGAATTGCCGAGCTCATCCACGTACTCGATGGTGGCCGGATACGGATCCTGGTTCCTCTTCTTGCGCTCTATGTCTCTCCAGGGGGCGTTGATGGTGACCGCCAGTGTATCCTCGACATCGAACAATTTGGCTGGCTTGGGTGCGTCGGATTCCTGTGCTTGCGCAGCGACAATACATTGAATCGCAACGACGAGGGCGAACGCAGCAAGATGCAGACTGCGCATGGCGGGCTTTCGCTGGAGGCAATCAGCAGAATTGGGCATCGTTCTTTCCCGGAAATGGCCGGCTAGAGAAGTTTACATGGTATACCGTCTTCCATTATAGAGGGGCGGCGAAGAATCGGCGGCGAGGGGTGCCTGTGCCGACAGCCGGGTTCGAGAACCACCTGACAGGTATTGGGGCCGCTCAGACTTACTCGACACGTGTGCCAAACGGTGAGGTTGCGCCGAATCCCGGTGGCGGGCCCGCAGGAATGCCGGTGCGTCTGTAGCCTGTTCATACGCTCTGCGGGTACCATAAGTTCGTGCCCCCGTAATGCTCGCTGCAGTGGGCTGAATCGCCAACGAGATGCAATCGCCGCTATGGGTTTTTGCGACACATATATCATGCCAAGGCTCGTACATTTTACCTGCGGGCTCGAACCCACCATGAAACAGCGTCAGAAAGTCGTTCCCCGGGCGTCTGGCGACGTGCTCGAAATCGGGATCGGATCCGGCCTGAATATCCCCTACTACGACAGCAGCCGGGTCAGACACCTGTGGGGCCTGGACCCTTCACCCGAAATGTGGTCGATCGCACGCCCAAACGCGGACCGGTCTGACCTGGATGTCGAGTATCTGCAATCGGGGGCAGAGTCGATTCCGCTGGAAGACGCTGCGGCCGACACGGTAGTGATGACTTATACGCTTTGTACCATACCGGACCCGGAGCGGGCCCTGGCCGAAATCCGGCGGGTGCTCAAGCCCCGGGGGAAACTGCTGTTCTGCGAGCATGGCCGGGCGCCCGACCGCGGCGTCCGGCGCTGGCAGGACCGGCTGAATTCAGTGTGGGGAAAACTGAGCGGCGGCTGCAACCTGAATCGGCCGATATCCGACCTACTCGAGGACGCCGGTTTTCACTCCCGGGATCTGCAGATGATGTACATCCCGGGCTGGAGGCCCGCCTGTTTCAATTACTGGGGGAGCGCCGAGTATCATCACTGAGGCGATCGAGATCCTCGGGGCGATCCAGGTCGAAGGCCGCGTTTTCCATCTGGACGAATTCCACGATATCCATGTGGCGGTCGATCAACTGCCGTGCACCGCGCCCTGGTTGTATGCCCTTTAATTCCGGTATTAATTTTCTTGGAAATATCACGGGAGGCCCGGAAATAAAGGCTTCTCTTTCATCCCAGCATGCGACGTATATGCGTGATATATCAGCTTTCCAGGCATTGAACAGGCGGCACAGGTCAGCCTCGCCGAGGCGCCACTGGTCGCACACCATCACCAGGACACCATCAACACCCGGCGGCATGTTCCGGGCTCCGCAGTTGATCGAACCGCCCATACCCTGCTCCCAGTCGCCGTTGTACACGATGCCGACTTGCAGGTCCTCGAGTTCCGCCTCGACCAGGTCGGCATTGCACCCGGTGACGACGGTGATGTAGTCCAGATCCAGGTCCAGCAGCAGGCGCGCCACCCTTCTGACGAGCGCCTCGCCGTCGATGCGCACCAACTGCTTCGACTGGCCCAGCCGGGTCGACGGCCCGGCCGCCAGCAGCACGGAGCCAAGGATTACTTTCCTGTATTCGTCAGTCATCAATCTGTCTCGTCCGTCAGGCTGGCGCCGGTCCGCCCGTTCAGCACGGCGTGTATTTCGGCGGCCGCGGCCAGCGCGATCGCGCTCGGCAACTCGGCCCCGATGTCCAGCCCGATCGGCCCGTAGACGGTCCGGCCGCGACACTCCGCGAGTTCCCTCAGGCGGTCGCGGCGTGCGCGAGGACCGAGCACCCCGATATAGGGTAGCTCGTATCGGGCCAGTTGTCCCAGGTAGGCGCGGTCGTTCTCGAGATGATGGCTCATGATCACGGCCGCATCCAGCGTCGTCAGGTCGAACTTCTCGGATAGCCCCTCCGGCCGCCCCTGCAGCACCGTGCAGCCTGCCGGGAACCGCTCCGCCCGGGCGAACGCGGGCCGATGGTCCGTGATCACGACATCCCAGTCCAGTTCCGCCAGTAGCCGGGCCATCGGCACCGCGTCCGGGCCGGCGCCGCAGATCAGCACGCGCGTGGGTGCCGGGATGTGAATGACGATCGACTCCGCCTGGTTGTCCGCCCCGAAGCGAACAGGCCGGCAGCGCCAGTCCGGCCAGTGCTCCGCCATCCGCTTCAGAATGTCGACCAACTCGGGTTCGCCAACTGATATATCACTGGAATCGAACAACCCCCAGGCGCCCGCCGGAACCTGCCCGTCTGATTGGGTCACCAGCGCCAGCAGCACCGCGCGCCGCGCTTTGTGCGAGGCCGCCAAATGCCCGAGGAGGCCGAAATCGGGCTTCGGCTCCAATCGCTGGAGCAGCAGGTGGATGACGCCGTCGCAGCCCAAACCGAGGTTCCAGACCAATTCTTCGTCGGCGTGCATGTCGTAGGTTACGAGGCCGGGCGCACCGCTCTCGAATACCCGCTCTGCGTGGAGCAGCAGGTCGCCTTCCAGGCAACCTCCGGATATCAAGCCGGCGTACTCACCACGGCGGCTGATCAACATCATCGCCCCGGGCTTCCGATAGGTCGAACCCGCAGTCGCGATGATGGTGGCAAGAACCAGCGACTCCTCATCCCGGTGAGCGTGATAGAAGTCCAGCAGAGCGTGCGTCCCGAGGTGCATCCGGCGATCCGGTTTCCAAAACCGCATGATAACCCGGCCCGGGTCGGGATGGAGCCTCACCGCGCTTGGTTGAAACGGCAGGAGCCGCGATAATTCCGCCTGGCCCACCCCGACTGCGCTGGAGTTGTCATGGAACACCCCGACCGTTTCGAGACCCTGGACCCGGAAAACTGGGATGAAATGCGCCGCCTCGCGCATCGTATCGTCGACGACGCGCTGGATTACATCCGCACTGCGCACGATCGGCCGGCCTGGCGGCCCGTCCCCGCGGCGATCTCCCAGCGTCTGGAGCAGGCGGCGCCCAGAGGGCCGTCAGACCCGGCCGAAGTGTACGAGGAATTCAGGCGGGATATCCTGCCCTACCCGATGAACACGGCGCATCCGCGCTTCTGGGCCTGGTACATGGGCAGCGGCACCGTTATCGGCGCACTGGCCGACCTGCTGGCATCGGCCCTGAATCCGAACCTGGGCGGAGGCAACCACGTTGCGCCGCTGGTGGAAAAACAGGTCATCGGCTGGGTCCGCGAGATGGTCGGGTTCCCGGCCGATTCCAGCGGGCTGCTGACCAGCGGGGGATCGATGGCCAACTTCACGGCCCTGACCGTCGCCCGCAACACCAACGCCGGCTACGACGTGCGGCACACCGGCGTGGCCGCGGCGCCCGGCCCGCTGACGGCCTATGCGTCGACGGAGGTCCACAGCTGTAATCCGAAGGCCATAGAGACCCTGGGGCTGGGCAGCGGCGGCCTGCGGCTGATCCCGGTGCGGGACGACTACACGCTGGATCTGGAAGCGCTCCGGCGCCGGGTAGCGAGCGATCGCGCCGAAGGCTGCATCCCCTTCTGCGTGATCGCCACGGCAGGCACGATCAACACCGGCGCCGTCGATGACATGGACGCGATCGCCGACTTCTGTTCGAGCGAAGGCCTGTGGTTCCACGTCGACGGCGCCATCGGCGCGGTCGCGGTGCTGGCCGACAACGTGCGCGACCAGTTGGCGGGCATGGAACGGGCCGACTCGATCGCGCTCGACCTGCACAAGTGGATGCACATTCCCTTCGAGGCGGGGTGCGTCATCGTTCGCGACCGTGCCGCACACCGTGACGCATTCGCCCTCGTGCCGGAGTACCTGCAGCGCGAGGCCGACGGCCGCGGCATGGCATCCGGCCGCCTGTGGTTCAGCGATTACGGCCTGCAACTGACACGCCAGTTCCGGGCACTCAAGGTCTGGATGTCCATCAAGGAACACGGGCTCGATCGGTTCGGCCGCATGATCGCCCGCAACGTGGAACAGGCCGCCTACCTGGGAGACCTGATCGAGGCTGCCGACCAGCTGGAACTCACCGCGCCCATCGGGCTGGACATCGTCTGCTTTCGCTTCAATCCGGGCGGACTCGACGTCGAATCGCTGAACCGGCTCAATCAGGACATCCTGGTGGAACTCCAGGAGAGCGGCGTGGCGGCCCCGTCGTACACGACGCTGAACGGGAGCTATTGCCTGCGCGTGGCCATTTCGAACCACCGCAGCCGCCTCGAGGACTTCGACCTGCTGGTTCGGGAAGTCCGGCGCATCGGCCGCCAACTGGCTGGAGCCGACTCGCTGTAGGAGCGGCTTCAGCCGCGATTGGTAATTCGTCGCTTCGAACCGGCAGCTATCGGGCAGGCCCTTCCAGGACACGCTCGAGCCATCCCTGGGCGCTCGGTAACTTGTTCCCGACAAGTTACGGTCCTGGAAGGGCCTGCCCGATAGCTGCCTCCGCGGAGCGGTCGTCGCGCTGAATTGTGGCCCCAAGGCTGGTGCCGGGCTCGCGATGTGATAGCCGTATCTTCGAGGTTGTTGTCGGGGAGGGCTGTCCAGAACTGTCGAGCTGTCGGGAACAGTCGACAAGCGCACAGGGATGTCTTGAGCGTGTTCTGGACAGCCCTCCCCGGCAGCAACCGGGTCCGAAGCGATCACCCCCTATCGCGGCTGAAGCCGCTCCTGCAGGTGGCGGCGCACGGGCGGCTCAGAGCAGCCAGATTATGCCGCTTTTCTTGAAGAATTTGTACCAGCCGCGCTGGTTGCGGGTCGAGCTGCCTTTCGTGCCCTTGAGCCCCATGACCTGCCGGCGCAGCTCCAGCCACTCCGGCGAACCCCAGCGGTAGGAGATCGCCACGAGGCCGTCAAACCCGGCGTGTACGTCCGCGGCCAGTTCTTCGTCCTGGAAGAAAAACCCCATCTCGTTGTTCATCAGCCGGGAGCGGTAATCGAAGTTGGTCGTGCCGACGAAACCCACGTCGTGCGCGATGAAGAATTTGGCGTGCAGCTTGCCGTAATTGCGATCGCCCTGGGCAAGAAGCGCCGAATCCAACCGGCCGGTTTCGTAAACGCGCAGGCGCGGATGGCTAACCAGGTCCCGCCACTCCTCACTGGTGACCAGCGCTGCCGTCGTTTCCTCTTCAGCCTTCAGGCCCAGCCAGGCTTCGCGCAGCTCCGGCGGCAGCAGGAGTCGGGGCGCGGTCTCCATGTCGATGACCGACTGGGCGGGAAAATTGTCGGACGTCAGCACCGAGTTGGTGATGATTTCGAGCTCGGCGTCGGGATGCTCGGCCAGCCACCGGCGGAACTCCTCGGCCTCATCGCGCACCAGCGTCCCGTCCCTGGACCGGTACTCGGCCAGGAAAAGATAGGGTGACACGATCCTGAAGGACCTCGCTTCGGGCATCTCGTCCCCAATCTGGCCGAGGACAGAAATGATGGAGTTGGGGTTACGTTTCTGGTTGGCCTCGACATCGCTGACCACGCTCTTGTCGGTCAGGTTACCCAGTTCATGCGCCAGGCGAACTTTCGAATGCCGGAAGTCCGAGTTCATGTACGCGTCCATTTCGGCCAGGTGCGGCCTGAAATAGTCGTAGCTTTTAAGGCGCGACAGCGCGTCCCATGCCTTCTCGCGCTCGCGATAGTATTGCGCGACAGCCTGGTCCGAACCCGCAGGCGTGATCCGCCGATTGAAGGGCATCAGGAACAGCAGGCTGCTGTAGCCCTCGCTGAGTTCGCCGACGGTGACGTCTTCCTCGACGGCACCGGCGGCCGAGCGGATCAGGATCTCGGCGTCACGGAACGGATCGGGGTCGGGCGTACCGTCCCCACGGATGCCGTAATAATCCTCGGAGATGTTGCGCCCCCCGGTGATCATCGCCGATTTCTCCTCGAAACGCCCGTCCGTCACCAGGAGCTTGTCATGAGACCGCCGATTGGGGTTGCTGATCTTGCTCAGGGCGTTGAAGACGACGACCTGCACGCGCGCCTTGCGGGTCGTGACCTGGCCCTGCCGGTTGCGCATGAACCCGGCGTCCCCGGCGCACGTCTCCAGGGCGCGCAGCGACGCATGCTGACCGCCGCTGACGGATCCGGCCGAGTCCACGGTCACCCGTACATCGACGCCGCGCCGGACCGCGTTGCACATGGCCCCGAGCAGGGCGTATCCGACCAGGTCAGCCTTGAAGATGTAGTAGGTGAAATCGATGGTGTGTTCCGCGTTTTCGATCATCCACAGCTTGACCGCCAGCGAATCGATCGCCGCATGGTCGTCAGGCCCGAGAAACTTGGTGCGCGCGTGCTGGACCGGGATCTCGTATTCCTTGCCGCGTTCAATCAGGTCGATATCCAGTTCCCCGGGCGGCACCCAGCTCCGGGATTCCCAGACCTCGTTGATGAAGGGATCGTCCACTGCGCCCAGCGGAGGGCAATCCGGCAGTTGCTGGGTGCCCGCGGGGCAGGCGGGTGGGCGCGGCGTTACTGCGCAGGCACCGATCAGGAACAGGGCCGCGGCTATGGAAACATGACGGAAGCGGGGCACGAAGTCTCTCTCTTGCAGTCTGATGTTCCGGGCTTCCCCGATCATATCAATCTCCGGCTCCATTGACTCCCGCCAGGCGGACCTCCGCCGCGACCGCATGGTGGTCCGATACGACGTCCGGGTAGACCTCGTGACGCTGGAATTCCAGGTCATGCGACACCAGTATCCAGTCCAGCCTCGTTCCCTTGTCAGCGTACGTGGCGAGCCCCTCGGCCTCCGGCTCGTAAACGCTCAGATCCAGGCGCGTGGCCAGAACCCGGAGGGGAGACTCATCGGATTGCCAGTCGGTATTGAAATCTCCCATCAGCACCAGCGGCCCCCCGATGTTGGCCAGTACGCGCACCAGCTCATCGACCTGCGAGCGGCGCACTGAACGGCGCGAGAAGTCCAGGTGCACCGAGACGATCTTGACCCGCAGCGGCTCGGGCAGGCGGCCGCCGGGGTTCCAGGCGAGCGCGCCGAGGGAAAATCCCTTGGTGGTCGTCGGGCGGGAGGGCTCGAAGCTGTGAACAAAGCTGCCGTGGAAAGCATGGGGC
>CALKKN010000108.1 GCA_937995275.1 uncultured Lysobacterales bacterium
TCTGCAGATCGGAACCCTGCTCGCACTGCTGCAGGACGACGCCAAGAACCAGGCTTCCTACCTCACCTGGAAAGAAGGTATGGAACAGCCCGCCATCGCCGCGGCCCTTCGGCGCGACTTCGTGGTTTCCGAGGAACGGGCACAGAAGCTTTCAGGGCCATGGGCTCAACACCCGTTGCTGGGGCGCATGTATCTGCCTGCCTACCGGGCGGGCACCGAAAAAGTCGCCGAGCTGCGACGAGAGCATTCAGCGGATGCCGTTCTGCCGGCACTCTTCGGGTGTCGAGGCCTGGTCGACGTCGCCACCATCGATCAGGTTTTGTGAACTGACGCTCATTCGATGAACAGCTCGACCCGCCGGTTGAATGCGCGCTCGACGACGTCACCGTCCTCCGCGACATTGGGGACTGCCTCCCCCTCGCTCTGGGGGCTATCAGGGTCGACCAACTGTACCTCAGCCACGCCCATTCGGCGGGCGAGATCGTAGAAAGCCTGTGCCCGCCGGCGTCCCAGGGCACGATTTGCCGACGCCGAGCCGGGGCTGGACGAATGCCCGACAAAACGCAGCCGCGCGGTGGCGTCGTTAGCGAGCTGCTCCGCAATGATTGGTCTCATCGCGGACTCGTGCTCTGGCTTGGGCCCGCTCTCGCCGACCCCGAGGTTCATGAACCGGTAGTGCCGACCCGACAGTCGCTGGACGATGCCGCCGGAGGTTGACGCCTGCGCCTTCTCGGCCTCGCGAGCCGCGCCGGGGTCCAGCCCCAACTGGGCACCGAACAACCTTCGCGCAACTTCTGAGGTGTTCTCCAGGCGCCACACCTCGCCAGTGAAGAACGCCGCGGCGATATCGTCCACCGACACGTACGCCCCGACCTCCTGGGTGACGGCATCGACCCGGTCCTGATAGCTGTCACGGCCGCTCAGCTCGTCGGGCGTCATGACCTGACGCGCCAGGAACTCTGTGAAACCTTCGTTGTAGTAGCGTTCGGCCACCGTCGCGGCGACCCAGCTCCGATAATCGGGGTGCGCATGAAAGTGCACCAGCTCGTGCAACAAGGTCAGGCGGCGCTGATTCTGGCTCGCGCCCGGATTGAAGGTCACCTCGACGCCTTCCTCGGCGAATGCCGCAACGCGGCCGGCCCGAATGGCGAGCACATCGGCCCAACTGGTACTGCTGAACTGCTGTTGCAGATTGCCTACCACGATGTTGATCTGTTGCGGAGTCCACTGCCTGCTGGCCAGCTCGATGCGGAGGTTGGCGAAGGCGGTGGTGAAGTCGAAGGGTGTGGCGTTGGAAGCAATTCCGGTGATCAGGCTCCGGTAATCGGGATCACCAGGCGAGATCGCGAAGTCTCCGATGTCCGTGAGATTGTAGAGCTGGTTCTCCACCCATTGCTCGACAAAATCGACCGAAGGAAGCTGGTTTAGGGGCAGGACCGACACCGCGGCCTGCAGTTGGCTGGTCGACAGTGGGCTACTGATCTGCCGGTAGCGGGCGGTGAGCCGCCGCTGGGCATCGTCGGCATCGCTCTCGGCATCGGCCTCCAGGGTACGTTCCCGCACCGGGACCATCACGCTCTCGGGGTCGGCTTCTATCTGACCCTGAATCGCGACCTCGAACTGCTGCGTAATGGCGGTCGCGGCCCCCGCGGACCAGGCTTGCTGCGCCTGAACCCCGGTGCCGGGTGCGTCGACGAACAGGTTCTGGTGCACCGTCTCGAATCGCCCGGGATCGGAAACGTCCAGGGCCAGCGTCCCCGCAGGAATCGACTGCTCGACGCTGACCGGAGCGCGGTGCGCGTACAAGCTCGCGTTTCGGCTTGCTTCGCGCTCTGCCGCTGAGCCGGGCGGTTGCAGCCCGGTGGCAGGGCCCACCGTGGGAGACGCGCCCATACCGGCCGGTTGCTGAGCGACATGGGTCAGCTCGTGGGCCAGAAGTTGCCGGCCGCCCGGCGTGGCTGGCCGATACTGGTCCGCCCCAAAGGCCACGTGCTGCCCCACAGTCAGTGCCCGGGCCCCGAGGGCCCCGGCGGCGCCAGCGGCGTCCGGGTGGCTGTGAACCCGGACCTGGCTGAAGTCGCGAGCGAAGGAGGCCTCCATGCCCTGGCGGGCGTCCTGGTCCAACGGCTTGCCGCTCGCGCGAAATGCCCGACGGATCTCGAATCCCGCCGCCCGGGTGTGCTGGCGGACAAGATGCGGAGACCGGCTGGGCGGGTTCTTTTCGGCTTGGGGTTGGCGGGAGATGGCTTTGAGGTTCATCCCTTTCACCCTATCAGCAACAAGGCGCCGCGGGCAACGACAGGCTGCCTGCAGCTGCGACCAGGTTCAGGGACGGGCGAGTTCGCCCGGGACTTTTTCGTTCCGCGCGGCGCCCCGGAGTCGCGCGCCGGCCGGCCGCACTTTGGCAAAGTCGGCCGCCGTGAACTACATTGGAGTTAAGAACCAACCATAACCTGACTGGGAGAGAACAGATGAAGCTCGCGATTCCTGCTGTACGGCTGGCTGCTTGTGTCATGTTTTTCGGCACCGCGATCGCCGCGTCGGCCGACGTCATTGACTCCTTTACCGCAACGCAGGGACCGTTCACGGTCGGGCCGGGCGAAGCAATTACCGAGGAGGAGGCGGTGGTGTTCGCGTCCAGCGTGCTGGGCGGCTTTCGGGTGGCGCTGCCCGGGGTTGACGAGGATGCCCAGGCCGGGTCCACTGCCACCATGAACATTGCAGGCGGGGCCTTCGAGTGTGCCGCGGAATTTCCCGGCGCTAACCCGAATAACAACGCCGCCTGCGTCAGCGGCTACGACCGGGGTGCAGGTCCGGTATTCGACCTCACGGGGTCGACCGGGTTTCTGTTCGACCTGCAGTCCGTGGAGGGAACCGTGGCGCTGGGTGTCACCCTGGTGGACACCAACGAAGAGGTCAGCGTGGGCCTGATTCCGGATATCGCCCCGGGGCAGCTTCTCATAGGATTCGACACGCTGATTCACCTTACGTCCTTTACGGGGGTGGACCTGTCCCTGATCGACAATATCGCCTTTGCGCCACTGTTCCAGGAGGGCGGGAACGGCCGCATCGTCATCGATGAGTTCTCCACGGACGGGCCGATTGCGGAAGGCCCCGTCATCCCGGTCGACGACGATATCGCTGCGGAGGAGATACCGGGTACCTACTTCAATCCGTTCCGCGACGGCGAGGGCTGTCAGCTGACCCGCGAGCGGGACCAGATCACGTTCGTACTGACCTGCTATTTCTACAGCGACGGCGAGCAGTTCTGGGTGATCGGCGTGGGCGAACTCGTGAACGGTCAGATCGTGTTCGCGGAGCTGATCATCACCGAGGGCGCCCAGTACGGCGACGATTTCGATCCGGCCGACGTGGTGCGGTCCGTCTGGGGCGCGGGCACCATGACCTGGAGCGACTGCAACAACGCGGATCTCGATCTGGTTCCGGTCCTGCCCGGATACGAGCAAATCACACTCGACCTCACCCGCATCGTGCCGACAGTTTGCGGCGGTGGAGGCGTGCCGGCAGAGGTCGCGGCCTGGATGGGGGCCTACTTCGATCCCTTCCGCGACGGCGAGGGTTTCCACTTCGGCGTCGAGGCAGGTTCCGTCTTCGTGATGACCTGGTACACGTACCTGAACGGCAGGCAGGTCTGGATGATCGGGACGGGCACGCGTAACGGTAACCAGGTGGTCTTCGAGGAGATGATCATCACCTCCGGCGCCGATTTCGGCTCCGGCTTCGATCCCGCGGACGTGGTCCGCGAGGTGTTCGGCACCATCACGGTCGATTTTTCGGACTGCAACAACTTCACGGCGACCGTCGACACCGTGTTGCCGGAATTCGAGGACATCGTGCTCGGGGTAACCAAGATCGTTCCGGGCGCCTGTCCGTAACAAACGGGGGTCGGGGCGAGTCACCGGTGGTCGAGTTGCCCCGGCCCCACGCCGGCTGTAACGGCCGAGAGCCGGTCGGCGCGGCTGATGCAGATCGCCACAGGGGCCGGCATGCGCCGGCCCGGCTCAGTCCAGTGCCGCCAGGACCTGGCCCAGGAATTCCGTGTTGTTCCAGCTGTCGTCGGTGGTGAAACCCAGTCGAACGGCGACGATTTCCTGATCCGGGAAGACGGCCACGATCTGGTCGTTGAAGCCGTTGGCAAAGAAGACGTTCGGGGGCAGCCCGGGAAAGGCGTGGTGTTTGCCGTTCTTGCCGGCATTCAGCCAGAACTGGGCGCCGTACTCGCCGCGGGGCGCCGCCGGGGCGGGCTTGGTCGACCAGCCCATCCAGCCCGCCGGCAGCAGCCTCTCGCCATTCCACACCCCGTCCTGCAGCCAGAACTGGCCCAGTCGCGCCCAGTCCCGCGCGGTGGCGTAGGAGAAGGAGGAGCCGACCTGCGCACCCGAGGCATCCGTCTCGATGACCATCGACACCAGGCCCAGCGGTTCCAGCAGCCGCTCGCGGGTGAACGCCTGCACGTCGTGCAGGTCGCCGCCCACGGTGTCCCGGACAATCCGCGCCAGGATGTTGCTGGTGCCGCTGGAGTAGTACCACCGCTCCCCGGGCGGGTGAGCGAGCGGCGCCGCCGCGGCAACGGCTGCCGCGCTGTAGGACGCGAAGAGCATGTCGGTGGTCTTGCTGCCCGGAGAGTACACCTCCTCGAAATCGAGCCCGCTGCTCATCTGCAGCAGGTGGGCCAGCGTGATTTCGCGCCGCGGATCGCCCGGCGACTGCCATTCCGGCACCGGGGCGGGCGCATCGAGTTCCAGCAGTCCGTCCGCAACCAGAAATCCGACCAGGTTGTTGGTGATGCTCTTGGTCATCGACCAGCCGATCAGGGGGGTATCCCGGCCGAAGCCGGGCGCGTAACGCTCCGCCGCGATCCGGCCGCGATGCAGCACGACGATGGCGCGGGTCTGCCGGTGGCTGGTGGGCGTCGGTTCGCTGAAAGCCTCGTCGAGCACCTGCTCGAGGGCCGGATTACGGGCCAGGACCCCGAACGGATCGCCGGCGGGAACGCCGGCCGACAAGCCGAGTGGCAACGGTTCGAGCGCATCGGCGTCAACGCCCTTGGCGATCGTGCAGCCCGCGCCGTCCCGGTACACGGCCGTCGTGGCAGCCAGCCCCGGCCCGATGTAACCGCTGGCCCGGCCGGCGGCGCGGTCCAGGCGGTGACTGACC
>CALKKN010000109.1 GCA_937995275.1 uncultured Lysobacterales bacterium
CTCGTCCGGGATTTCCAGCGTGGTGACTTTTGCCTCGTCGAGCATGCGCACGTGACGGGCGGTCACGCGCTTGCCTTGCGGCACGATGACTTTGCCGGTCTTGCTTCGAATGTCGAAGAATGCGGTTTCACCACGCAGCCGCTCGGGCACCAGTTCCAGCTTGCCACCGTCCTTCTGCAGGGTGACGCTGCTGGTCTCGAAGAACGTGTCGAGAATGTCCTCGTTGCTCATGCCGAGGGCGCGCAACAGGATCGTGACCGGCAGTTTGCGGCGGCGGTCGATGCGCGTGAAGATGCAGTCCTTGGGGTCGAACTCGAAGTCCAGCCAGGAACCGCGGTACGGGATCACCCGCGCGGAAAAAAGCAGCTTGCCGCTGGAATGGGTCTTGCCCCGATCGTGATCGTAGAACACGCCGGGCGAGCGGTGCAGCTGCGATACGATAACCCGCTCCGTCCCGTTGACGATGAACGTACCGGTCTCCGTCATCAACGGCAGGTCGCCCATGTAGACTTCCTGCTCCTTGACGTACTTGACCGGCTTGACCTTCGCGGAGCTTTCCTTGTCGTAAATGACCAGGCGAACCTTCACCCGTAGCGGCGCCCCGTAGGACATCCCCCGCAGCTTGCATTCCTTGACGTCGAATACCGGTTCGCCCAGTTTGTAACTGACGTACTCGAGGGCCGCGTTGCCGGAATAGGCGACAATCGGAAATACGGATTTCAGCGCCCCGTGAAGACCGCGGTCGCGCCGCCCATCCGGCGGCACCTCGAGCTGCAGGAACTCCTGGTAGGAGCGGATCTGCGTTTCCAGGAGGTACGGCACGTCGAGGATGGACCTGCGCTTGCCGAAGTCCTTGCGAATACGCTTTTTTTCCGTAAAAGAATAACTCATGTGATGGTTCCGCCCGTGCGTTCAGTCATGCGAAATACAAGCAGAAACAGGCCGGAGACCAGCGCCCCCAGCCCATTTCTTCAGTCCCGATAAACCGGGGAGAATAATTACTTAACCTCGACAGAAGCGCCGGCTTCCTCGAGTTTCTTCACGATTTCGTCGGACTCTTCCTTGGGAATCCCTTCCTTGACGCTCGAAGGCACGCCTTCGACGAGGTCCTTCGCCTCCTTCAGTCCCAGGCCCGTGATCTCGCGAACTACCTTGATCACCGGAACCTTCTGGGCGCCGAACGAGGTCAGAACGACGTCAAACTCGGTCTTCTCTTCGGCGGCGGCGGCTTCAGCACCGGCTGCCGGTCCGGCGGCCACGGCCACCGGGGCTGCGGCAGATACGCCGAACTTCTCTTCCATGGCACTGATGAGGTCCACGACGTCCATCACGCTCATGTTGGAAATGGTTTCCAGGATATCTTCTTTCGAAACGGCCATTGTCGTCTCCGTAATAGTCAATCGGGGTCAAAACCCACTCGGTTGAAATAAAATCAAGCGGCCTGCTTGGCGTCGCGCACAGCAGCCAGAGTCCGCACCAGCTTGGCTTGCGGCTCGGCCAGGGTCCGTACGAATTTCTCGACCGGCGCCTTCATCACACCCATCAATATCGCGATGGCCTGATCGTAGGTCGGCAGACTGGACAGACGTTCCAGCTCGGAAGCGTCGTACAACGTCCCACCTACGGCGACCAGCTTTGCGATGAGCTTGTCATGGTCCTTGGAATAATCCTTGACCAGACGTGCGGCGGCACCGGGATCGTCCATGCTGAACGCCAACAGGAGCGGTCCTGCCAGTGAATCCTGCATGCATTCGTAGTCGGTCCCCTCAATCGCCCTGCGCACCAGAGTATTCTTGGCTACCTTGACAAAGACGCCGCCTTCTCGCGCTTTCACCCGGAATTCGGTCATCTCTTCAACGGTAAGGCCGCGATACTCCGCCGCGACAGCGGCCAGCGCCTTGCCGGCCGCTTCGGCCACCTCGGCGACAACTGCTTGCTTCTGCTCAAAATCGAGCGCCATTGCTTACCTCCTGGAGCCTCCTGACCATTAACCCGGCCATTCGACTCGTCGTCAGTGGGGTCCTGACCACTCGAAAACTCTCGCTTCCGCTGCCGGTTCTCGCGAAAGTGCTCGAGTGGTCAGGCGGCCCACCATCTGCGCAGGTCGTGGCCGGTTGCCCGGCTCACCCTTAAGCGGCGCGGCCCCCGAACTATCGGGGTCGAGCCACACCTGCGGTCTCTGACGGTCCAACTGACCGCCCATTTATCACCCGCTGTGCCAGCCGGGTGAAAAATTCTTGCCCTGGATCTGGATCAGAACTCCAGCGACGCCCGATCCACCTGCACGCCGGGGCCCATCGTCGTGGATACCGCGACCTTCTGCAGGTAGGTACCCTTCGAGGAAGCCGGCTTCAGTTTGACCAGGTCGGTGATCAGCGCGTGCAGGTTGCCCTTCAGCGCATCCATCTCGAAATCGACCTTGCCGATCGTCGAGTGAATAATGCCCGCCTTGTCGGTGCGGTAGCGAACCTGCCCCGCTTTGGCATTCTTCACGGCCGTTTCGACATCGGTCGTAACCGTCCCCACCTTGGGGTTCGGCATCAGGCCGCGGGGGCCCAGCACCTGGCCGAGTTTACCCACGACACGCATCGCGTCGGGCGTCGCGATGACCACGTCAAAAGAGAGGTCACCGCCCTTGATCTGGTCGTGCAGGTCGTCCATGCCGACCACGTCCGCGCCGGCCTCCCTGGCCTTGTCCGCGTTGTCGCTCTGCGCGAACACCGCGACGCGAACCGACTTGCCCGTGCCATTGGGAAGCACCGTTGACCCACGTACGTTCTGATCCGATTTGCGGGGATCGACCCCGAGGCGGATCGCGACGTCCACCGACTCCTTGAACTTCACCTTGCTGCTCGACTTGAGCAGGGTCAGTGCCTCGTCGATCGGATACGCCTTGCCGGGCTCCAACTGCTCCTTGATAGCCCTCAACCTTTTGCCTGACCGCGCCATCACTCGACCCCCTCAACGTTCAGACCCATGCTCCGTGCCGAACCTGCTATCGTCCGCACGGCCGCGTCCATGTCGGCGGCCGTCAGGTCCGGTTCCTTGGTCCGGGCAATCTCCTCCAACTGGGCGCGCGTCACCTTGCCGACCTTGTTCGTATTCGGCTCCCCGCTGCCCTTGGCAATCCCGGCCGCCTTGCGCAGCAGCACGGCCGCCGGCGGGGTCTTGGTAATGAAGGTAAAACTGCGATCCGCATACACCGTAATCACGACGGGTATGGGCATGCCGTTCTCCAGGTTCTGCGTCTTGGCATTGAAAGCCTTGCAGAACTCCATGATGTTGACGCCGTGCTGACCCAGCGCCGGACCCACGGGCGGGCTCGGATTGGCTGCGCCGGCAGGCACCTGCAGCTTGATATAAGCTGCGACTTTCTTGGCCATAATTTGTCTCCCCGGGTTCAAACGCCCGGCAACCAGTGCCTGGGCTCCCCGTCAAGTCTTTCCGATCAAGCCTTTTCGACTTGATGGAACTCCAACTCCACCGGGGTGGAGCGTCCAAAAATCAGTACCGCCACCTTCAGGCGGCTCTTGTCGTAATCGACTTCTTCCACGACTCCGTTGAAGTCGTTGAACGGCCCATCGACGACGCGAACCATCTCGCCCGGCTCGAACAGGACCTTCGGCCGCGGCTTGTCCACGCCTTCCTGCACCCGGTTCAGAATGGCGTCGGCCTCTTTCTCGCTGATCGGCGCCGGCCGGTCCGCCGTCCCGCCGATGAAGCCCATCACTTTCGGCACGTCCTTGACCAGGTGCCAGGTCTCGTCCGTCATTTCCATTTCCACCAGCACGTAGCCGGGGAAGAATTTGCGATCCGAACGGCGCTTTTGGCCGCCTTTCATTTCCACCACTTCTTCGGTCGGCACCAGGATCTGTCCGAACATGTCCTGCATATCGGCCCGGTCGATGCGATCCTGTAGAGAACGCATGACCTGCTTTTCGAAGCCCGAGTAGGCGTGCACCACGTACCAGCGTTTCGCCATTCCTCAGCCCCCGACCATGGAACGCACCGCAGCGCCCAGCAGCCAGTCGACTCCAGCCAGGAACAGAGATATCAGGATGATCACGATAATGACAATCAACGACGTTTGCAGGGTTTCCTGATGCGTGGGCCAGACGACCTTGCGCCGCTCGATATCAGCCTCCTTCAAAAAGCGGAAGAAAGCCGCGCCGGAATCCGACTGCGCCGCGATGAAGGAAGCGATGCCCACCACCCCGATCAGGCCCACGACCCGCACGGGTGTGATGACCAGGTCCTGGAACCAGTAGTATGCTCCCACGCCCGCAATCAACAATGCCGTCGCTATGGACAGCAACAGCGTGTTGACAACGGGTGGTTTGCTTGTTTCTGCCTTACCTTTCATCCTGCCACCGCGCGCCTGCGCGTTAATCCAAGAAAGCCAAAGTCGCGGCCGAAGCCGCTCATGCAACTTCGTCTTACCGCGCCATCGCGGCTGAAGCCGCACCTACATTCCATCTCCGCGAGGGCGCGCAGCGCCCGCAACGGAGTCCTTGTGCTGGCAGGCCAGGAGGGACTCGAACCCCCAACCTGCGGTTTTGGAGACCGCTGCTCTGCCAATTGAGCTACTGGCCTAAGTCTCTATCGCGGCTAAAGCCGCTCCTACAACGTTACCTTCATCGCGGCTAAAGCCGCTCCTACTCGAAGATCCTGGCCACCACGCCGGCGCCAACCGTCCGGCCGCCCTCGCGGATCGCAAAGCGCAGCCCTTCCTCCATCGCAATCGGCGCAATCAGCGACACCACCATCTGCACGTTGT
>CALKKN010000110.1 GCA_937995275.1 uncultured Lysobacterales bacterium
CTTCGCGGCCGGTTTGGCCTGCTTGCGGCGGGGCGCCTTCTTCTTGACCACCCTGGCCGCTTTGCGGGGCGCCGCCGGAGCGATTTCGGCTTCGGGCCCCGTCGTGGCCGGTCGCAGTTCCTGATCCTCCTGCCCGAGCACCCGGCTGAACATCGCCCGCACCTCTGCGACGTGCTTTTCGATCGTCTCCGGGCGCCAGCTGCTGGTGTCCACCGGCGGCAGCACGTCGACCTCCACCGTGGCCGGGCGGAACACGAAGTCGCCTTTTGGCGCGACGTCGCCGGCGTTGTGGACAACCACCGGGACGATCGGTACGCCCGCCTGCATGGCCAGGTGGAACGCGCCCTTCTTGAACGGCGCCAGCCGGGGCGAGACCGTGCGCGTGCCCTCCGGCGCGATGACCACCGACTTGCCCTCGTTGCGCAGGGCGTCGACCAGCGGCTGCATGGCCTCGATGGCGCTGGCCGCGTTCGCACGGTCGATGAAGACGGTGCCGGCCAGTTCCATGGTCCTGCCGATCAGCGGAATCCTGCGGATCTCCTTCTTGCCGACGCCGGCGATATCGCGCCGCAGCAGCCGGGCCATGATCACCACGTCGGCCTTGCTCTGGTGATTGAACACGAACACCGCCGGCCGCTGCGACCACAGGTTTTCTTCCCCCCGGATGACCAGATTGAGCCCGATCAGGGCGCTGCTGACATCGGCGAACAGCGACGTCGCAAAATTGCGCGCTTCGCGCTCCGAGCCGGTCAGCGCCCATATCGGCAGGCCGGCCATGGCCGTCGGCACCAGCGACGCCGTCGCCGCCACCGACCTCAGAAAGCTGAACAGGCCGGGCTGCCCGCGGCTCTTGAAGCGGCGGATCGGCCAACCGTGCTCCTCGGCGATCTCGGTCAGCTTCGCGTTGGGGTTCAGCGGTTGCGGGCGGCCGACCCGCTCCAGCAACTGGATGTCGTCGTCGCTGTCGCTGTAGAAGAAACTCTGGTCGAGGTCGATGCCGAACTGCGTCGCCAGGTCCTCGGCGGCCAGCACCTTGCCGTCGCCGAAGCACAGCGGCCGGACGATGCCGCCGGTGAACACGCCGTCCTCGACCTCGTAACGGCTGCAGATGACATGCTCGATGCCGAGGTCGCGCCCGACCGGCTCCACCTGGTAGGGCGTGGCCGAGGAGATGATGGCGACGGTATGCCCGCGCGCCTTGTGCGCGTTCACCAGCGCGCGGGATTCCGGGTAGACACGGCGGGCGATCTGCTGCTGGTAGAGTTCCTCGCCGAACGCGATGTAGTCCTCTTCGCGGATGCCGCGCATGAACCGGGCCGCGGTCGTCATCAGCCCCGAAAAACCCGTCGTGCCCAGCGAGAACTGGGCGACCGCGGAGAGCATCTCGAGAAATTCGTAGGGCGAGACCTGGCCGCGCCGGACCTGCTCCTTCAGGAACACCGTCGCCGAAAAGCCCGCGATCAGCGTACCGTCGAAATCGAAAAACGCGCCGATCCCCGGCCCGGCCGGCGCCTCCTCGATGTTCCTGATGACGTCTTTGTGTACGTTCATGCGGGGCAATCCCGTGTACCCGGCCAATGACTATAACAGACCTTCCCGGCAGACCGAACGGGCCCGGCGCGATGCGGTCAGCCCGGCTCCGACTCGGCGCCTGCAGAGCTCTTCAGCAGCCCCCGGAAGACCTGCCGGGGCGTTCGCTCGCCCTGCAGCACGGAGTACACGTCGCCGGTGATCGGCATTTCGATGCCGTAGCGCTCGCCCAGCGCCATGACGGTGGGGGCGCTCTTGACGCCTTCGGCCACCATGACCATTTCCTCGATGATCTCGTCCAGCGAGCGCCCTCGCCCGAGTTCATAGCCGACGTGGTGGTTGCGGCTTTGTGCGCTGGTGCAGGTGGCGATCAGGTCGCCCATTCCGGCCAGCCCAGCGAAGGTCTCCGAGCGCCCGCCCATGGCCACGCCCAGCCGGGTGATCTCGGACAGCCCGCGCGTGATCAGCGCGGAGCGCGTGTTGTCGCCGGCGCCCTGCCCATCCCCCATGCCTACCGCGATGGCGATGATGTTCTTGAGCACCCCGCCCAGCTCGCAGCCGACCAGGTCGGTGTTGGTGTAGACGCGGAACAGCCCGCTGTGGAACACCGCCTGCAGCGCGCGCACGATGATCTCGTCCTCCATGGCGATCACGCTGGCCGCGGCCTGGCCGGCAATGATCTCGCGCGCCAGGTTGGGCCCGGTCAAAACGCCCACCGGGTGGCCGGGCAGCACCTGGTTGGTGATCTCGGTCATGCGCAGATGCGTGCCGGCCTCCAGGCCCTTGGTCAGGCTGATCACCGGCACCCATGGCCGGATGTGCTCGGCGGCCTGCTCCAGCACCGACCGGAAATGCTGGGACGGGACCCCCATGACCAGCACGTCGCAGTCGGAAACGGCCTCCTCGATGCAATGCGTGGCCACGAGCTTGCTGTTCAGCGTGGCGCCCGGCAGGTACTTGCTGTTGCTGTGCTGCTCGTTGATCTCCCTGACCGTGTCTTCGCAGCGCGCCCAGATCTTGACCGGCGCGTTGCGCGCGATCAGCGACGCCACCGTGGTGCCCCACGACCCGCCGCCGAGTAGTCCGGCTTTCAGTGTCATTGTTATGCCCTCCTCGTCAGCCGCCGTTCGCGTGGGTGCCCCGCACTATCTTAATGAGGTATCGCCCCCGCGTCTCCTCTGGCCGGTCCCCGCACAATAAATTCATATCGAATAATGAATTTAAATGCATTAAATATCAGTGATATAAGTCATTGCATCCAAATGTGTGCCGCGTGCTTAATGAAATGTCGGTTTTTCTTGGTCAGGAGGGGTGCAGCCAAGTTCCACGTTGGTCTTCAACCTGTTTTCAGGCGCATCCCGAGTGACAGCGACCACAGCGAGGTGACATATGAAATTCAGGCTCCTTTCGATACTCGCAATCGGTCTGCTCCTCGTTCTCGCCCCCGCTTACGCGGGCAAGGGCGGCCCGATTGTCGAAGGCATCTGGTCTGGCGCCGGCCACGCGATCTACCCGGACGGCACGACCGCGGAGATTACGCGCATTGATGCGCAGTTATTCCAGGATGGAATGTTTGTTTACGGTGACGCCGAATTCGACGTCGTCGTCGAAGGCTTCCCGATGTACACTCAACCGGGACAGATGAGCGCGCACATGTACGGCAACAAGATCAAGGGCGTTCTGGGCTTTTGCCTCCCGGCCGCCCACGAATGCGTGGGCGCCGGCGTGTTTGAAGGCAAACTCAGCGGCAACAGGTTGACCGGAACCATGCGCGACCTGAGCGATGGCAGCACAGCAGTGATCGTGCTGCGCAGGATGCCGAACTGATTCGATTCAACCAGGGGTTCAGGGAAAGCAGGCAGCCGCCCTCGCCGGCGGCTGCCTTTTTTACGCGCCCGGCCGGACTCCGGACGATAGCGATCGGCTAGCGCATCCCTCCGTACAGACCCCGCTTGATGAACTGCCCGTCACCCTTTCGGCCCAGGTATTCATCGCCGCTGACAATGACCTTGCCGCGGGAGATGACGGTTTCCGGAAATCCGGTTACCGACATGCCCTCGTAGGCGTTGTAGTCCACGTTCATGTGGTGGGTGCAGGGATTGTTGACGCTGATCGTTTCCGAGCGCCCGGGGTCGAAAACCACGATGTCGGCGTCGGAGCCGACGGCGATGGTTCCCTTGCGGGGAAACAGCCCGAATGTCTTGGCGGCGGCCGTCGACGTCAGTTCGACGAACTTGTTCAGGGAGATACGGCCCTTGTGGACACCGCCGTTGTAGACCAGCGCCATGCGGTTTTCCACACCCGGTGCACCGTTGGGGATCTTGGAAAAATCATTCACTCCCAGTTCTTTCTGTTCCTTGAAACAGAAGGGGCAGTGATCGGTTGAAATCGACTGCAGATCACCGAAGCGCAGTCCCCGCCAGAGCTCCTCCTGGTTCCAGGATTCGCGCAGCGCCGGCGTCATGACGTACTTGGCGCCTTCGAACCCCTCCTGTTCATAGTAGCTGTTGTCCAGGAAGAGGTACTGCGGGCAGGTCTCGGCAAACACAGCCACACCGCGGTTACGTGCCAGCGTTACCTGCTCGAGTGCGTCGGCGCAGGACAGGTGCACGATGTACACGGGCACGTCGGCCACCTCCGCAATGGCGATCGCACGGTGGGTGCCTTCCGCTTCCATGCGGGTCGGCCGGGTCAGGGCGTGATACTTCGGGCTGGTATGGCCCTCCTCCAGCGCCCGTTTGACGATTTCATCGATGACGATGCCGTTCTCCGCGTGCATGCAGACGACGGTGCCGTCCTCGCCGGCCTTGCGCATGGCCCGGAAAATCGTGCCGTCATCGACGTAGAGTACGCCCGGGTAGGCCATGAACAGTTTGTATGAGGTCACGCCTTCGTCGGCCAGGTGCTTCAATTCCCACAGCCGATCGTCTTCCATGTCCGTCACGATCATGTGGAACCCGTAGTCGATGGCGGTCTTGCCCTCGGCTTTCTCGTGCCAGGTTTCCAGCCCGGCCAGGGTGGACTGGCCCTTGGTCTGTATCGCGAAATCGATCAGGGTCGTCGTGCCGCCATGGGCGGCGGCGCGGGTCCCGGTCTCGAAATCGTCCGCCGAGACAGTGCCTCCGAAAGGCATGTCCAGGTGGGTGTGGGGGTCTACGCCACCGGGAAAGAGGTACTTACCGGTTGCGTCGATGACGGTGTCCGCTTCCATCGTCAGTCGCTCGCCGATGACCGACACCGTCTGGTTTTCAATGAACACGTCGGCCATGTAATCGTCGACCGCCGTTATGACACGCCCGTTTTTAATCAGTAGCGACATGGCTGCTCCTCCGGATTGGCGAACGATAACTCAACATTAGCAGCCCGGGCAGAAAAGCGACAGTGGCGGACCGGGGACACCGCGCAGCGGGCGCGTCAATGGCCGATATCTTCGTTCCACAGTTCGGGGTAGTCCCCGATGAAGTCCGTCATCAGCCGGATGCACTCGTCATCCTGGAGAACCTGCAGTTGCACCCCGCGAGCCTCGAGCAATTCCTCCTCGCCGCGGAACGTCCGGTTCTCGCCGATGACCACGCGGGGAATTCCGTAGAGCAGGATCGCGCCGCTGCACATCGCGCAGGGTGACAGCGTCGTGTACAGGCTGCATTCGCGGTAGACGGAGGCCATCTGCCGGCCGGCATTTTCCAGCGCGTCCATTTCACCGTGCAGCACGGTGCTGCCCCGCTGGACCCGCCGATTGTGGCCGCGGCCCAGGATCCGACCCCCGTGAACCAGGACCGAACCGATCGGAATTCCGCCCTCGGCCAGGCCGAGCCTCGCTTCCTCGATCGCGGCCTCCATGAATGAATCCACGGCATCCACCTGCTATCTTTGAGGGTAAGGTGTCAGAATAGCACCGCCGAATGGCGAGATGATATTCTGGCGGCGCCAGCGAAACAGAGATCAGGACGGACCGCAAACCATGTCAAGAACCCTCAAGGCCGGACTCATTCAGATGGCCAACAAGCTCGACACCGACGCGCCGGTGGAGAAACACCGCGAGGCGATGATTGAAGCCCACCTGCCCTACATTGAAGAGGCGGCCGGCAAGGGCGTGCAGATGCTGTGTTTCCAGGAGATCTTCACCGGCCCGTACTTCTGCCCTTCCCAGGACACCAAATGGTACGGGGCCGCCGAAGCCATTCCGGACGGCCCGACCACCCAGCTGATGTGCGAGTACGCGAAGAAGTGCGGCATGGTCATCATCGTGCCGATCTACGAGGAGCACATGAC